>JAIRSR010000062.1 GCA_031255355.1 Clostridiales bacterium | reverse complement strand
AACAGATGCCGCAAATGACTGAGCGCCCGCTCCGTCTGACCGCCGTAAAGGTCTGTAACCGTCATGGCTTCCGTTTCGTAAATATCCTTGATAAACGCCTTGACGTCTATCAGGCCGCCTGCGGAACGGTAAATTTCCGCACCGAACAGGCTCGGGATCAAAGACTCCATAAAATTACTTTCCATGACCGGCACCCAATCCGACGTGACGCGGAGGGAATAGCGGTTGTGTTCCGTAAAACTTTGTATCGCCTTTTCCGGGTCGTTCATATCGTCCCAATTCGTGAAATCCGTCATGCTCGGCGCGGCGACCTTTACCGTCAAGGGAATGTAATCGTCCTTCCCTTGAAAAGCGTCATAGTGGATTTTTTTCAAATCTCTATCCATTCTAATCGAAAGCCCCCTTTTTTTATACCTATTCTAATTATACAGGAATATTAGGTGTTGCGTTATCAATCATTTGTGGTATAATATCGTTATATTGCTGTAAAAAAGGAGGAGGCTCATGCGGATCGTCGAACCGGAGGATTTTTTGAAAAGACCGTATCTGTTCAGTTACCAAAGCGCGGAAGTTTCGGGAAAATGGGATATTTTCCACGCGCACCAAGGGATAGAGTTCCTCTACATTCACGAGGGGGAAGGGCAGGTGATTTTTGACCGCCAAATCTACGCGGCGGGCAGCGATACCTTGATTTTTTTCCACCCCTATCAACTGCACGGCACCCGCATGAAAGCGGGCGGCGGCAACAAGTACGTCCGCTCTATGCTGTTGTTCGACCCGGCGGTCGTGGAGTCCGCTTTGGCGGGTCTGCCCGCGCTTAGGGATTTTTATACGCATTTGCGGACGGGGCGGCTTTCCGTCCAGATGATTCCGCGTTTCGATACCGACGGCGGCGTTGCGCGTCTGCTGCGGCGGTACGCGGAGCGGCTTTGCGGCGGCGCGGAGGATACCGAAACGTTCGCCCTGTTGGTCATCGCGGTGTTAGACCGTATGCGCCCCTTTGCGGAAGCGCAAAATACTTATATAAAAAATGATTTTTCGGGGGAACGCCGCTACGCCGAACAGATTATGCTGTGGGTCGAGGCGCATTACGCGGAGGAGTTTCAACTGAGCGCGTTGGCGGACGCGCTGCACCTGTCGCCGTGGTACGTCTCCCGCCTGTTCCGCGCCGTCACGGGCGTGAGTATCACAAAGTATATCACGGCGCGGAGGATTCGGCAAGCGTGTTGGCTGCTCGGTACCACCTCGCGCGGCGTTCAGCAAATCGCGGACATGGTCGGGCTGTCAAGCGCGGCGTATTTTTGCCAGATATTCAAAAAGGCGACGGGCATGACGCCGCTGCAATACAAGCGCGGCGGCGCGGTTTCGGACGACTGCTAAAAGTACATACAGTTGATGAAATGCTCGTTGAACGTCACGCTGTCCGAAAGTTCAAAATACTTCGTCATATTGACGATTTTTTCCGTTTCATCGCGGCATACGGAGGATAATTGCCACAACACCGTCCCCATACCCGCCGCGTTGCCTACCGGGAGGATTTTGCCGGAAAATTCCTTGGGAATCAGCCCGATGTCGCACGCGCTTTTTTGGTTGAGATAACTGCCGAAGCCGCCCGCGAGGTAGCAAAATTCTACCTCTTGCGGTTTTGTGCCGCTCTCTGCCAAAAGCGTGTGGATTCCCGCCGCGATCGCGGATTTGGCAAGTTGTATCTGCCGTATGTCGCGGGCGTTGATGCTGACGCGCTCCGCGATTTGCAAGGATTCCTCCTCAAAATAGCCTGTTTCGTCGATAATCCCCGCGTTGAACATTTGCGCGGCGGCGTCCAAGATTCCGCTTCCGCATATGCCGATAGGCGGAAGGTTGTCTATCGTCGTGTAACTTACGCCGCCGCCGTCGATGGTGACGGTGTTCACCGCCCCCGCGACCCCGCCGACCCCGCAACTGATTTGCGCCCCCTCAATCGCGGGCCCCGCCGCCGCCGCGCAAGCGACGATGCCGTCACGGTTGCCTAACGCGATTTCGCCGTTGGTGCCAACGTCGATGAGCAGGCATTTTTTATCCGAAAGGTGCATCCCGCACGACAGCACGGCGGCGACAGTGTCCGCGCCGACGTAGCCCGCGATTGACGGCAACAGTGTGGTGCCGCCGAGTTTCCTCAAAGCCGTAAACGCGGGGGTAAACGGCGCGGTTCCTATGGAAACGGGCGATACGCCCGCGAACAAATGCAGCATGGTCGTGTTGCCCGCCACGGCAATATTTTCCGTTTTCACACCGTTCCTCGCGCACAGCGCGTCCGCCAGTTCCGCAACCTGCCGCGTGATTAGGCGGTGCAGGATTTCCGTCCCGCCGTCATTTTCCGCCGTGAACTTTATGCGGGTGATGACGTCGTCGCCGTAGGGCTTTTGCGGATTGAGCGCGCTTTCCACATCGGCAATCCCGCCGTCGGCGACCAAGTAGGCGACCACCGTTGTTGTGCCGATATCCACCGCGATCGACGGCGCTTCGCTGTCTGCGGATACAGACCGCAAATACCCCTTTGTGGCGATTTCACTTCGCGGGGTCGAGAGGTTGACGTGAACGTCGCCCTCCACCGTGTAGCGGCAAGCGTTGACCTTGCCCGCGCCCTCCACCCAAACGCCGCACTTGCCGCACGTGCCGAAGCCGCCGCACGGCGCGTTCAGTTCCGTGCCGCCGCGCAGCAGGACTTTGTATAAATTTTCGCCGTTTTCACAGAGTATGCTTTTTCCGTTCACTTTCACCGTTGGCATGGTACCACCCCTAAAATTTGTTGTTAGACCTGTCCGCTCACCCTCGCGCGGCGGCGAAGACGGTATTTTTTCCGTCCCGCATTGGCAATAAACCGATTATTGCCGGGAACCTTTTCCTTGCGCGGCGAAAAAAATCCTCGTTTATCCGCTCACGCCGGGCAGCGGACAGGTCTAATTGTTAAAAAAC
>JAIRSR010000049.1 GCA_031255355.1 Clostridiales bacterium | reverse complement strand
CGGCAAAAAGCGCGATCCCCGCCGCAAGCGTTTTCCAATCGAACCGCCGCGCCCGCTCCATAGCCCCCAACAGCACGGCGGCCGTGATAATCAACGCCAAATACGGCACACCGTCCGTCAGCAGTATCCCCATGCCCCGCGCGAACCCCTTGGAATAAAGAGCCCCCGCCGCCCAACCCGCCGCAATCTCCCGCGCCGCGCCGAGATTAAAAAGCCGAAAAGCGGCGGCTCTGTAAGCATAGCCCCCCATTCCGGAAAATACGCGGTAATACAAGGCGAGGAACACAACGCTCCCCGCAACCGGCAGCGCCGCCCCCCATACCTTACGGCGGCAGATGACAATGCCGGACAGCGCGAACCCCAAAACGGCGACCTGCTCATACAACAGCGCGGCGGCAATCAAAAAGAGCAAAAACCGAACTTTCTTATGCCGCGCGAGGTAAAGCATAGAAAGCGAAACGAAAAACAGCCCAACGACAATCCTTGACGAAGCGGAAAGCCAATAACTCCCCTCAAAGTTCACCGGGCAAAGCGTGTAAAACACCGCGAACGCAATCCCGAGCGGCGTGCCGATTTCCTCCGAAACGCGCAGGAACAAATAAGCGGAAAGCGCGTGCAGCACCGTAACCGCAAGCAACGCAACGCCCAAATTGCCCCACAGCCTGCCCCAAAGATAAATATCGGCAAGCCCCGCAAGCGGCCGCGCCGCGTACAGCCCGACCCGCATATAACTCCCGGCAAACGGATGCGCCACCCACGGATAAACGCCGTATTGAATATAATCGTCCAACAGCGGATAATACACAAACCCAAGGTACCCCATCCGCACAATCGCGGCGGCGGCAATCACCGCGCACCGCCGCTTCCTAATACCGTCCATATAACCGTTCATACAAACGATATTCCCCCGCCCGGTAGCCGTCGCGTATTTTCAGCACGTCGGCAAGCATCTGCACGCCGTCGCGCCGCAGCCGCACCCGCGACGCGCCCCGGTGCGATACCGCCACATCGATTTGCCGAACGTCCAACGCCAGCCGATGCGCAAGGAACAACACCTCCGTATCAAACGCGAAGCCGTCCACCGCGCAAAGGGGGAAAATCCGCTCTGCGGCACGTCGGGTAAAGCCCTTGATTCCGCATTGCGCGTCACGCAACTCCATGCCGAGGATCGCCCCCGCCGCGCGGTTGTACAACGCCGAAGCGATTTTCCGCTTCAGCGGATAATCGCCGTACCTGTTGCCGCGTACCATATCGCAGTTTTTCAAAAGCGCGGCCCCGCGCGTGATAAAATCAAGGGAATAAGGCAAGTCCGCGTCCGTAAAAAATAAATATTCCCCTTGCGCGAGGGACGCGCCCGCGCGAACAGCCGCGCCCTTTCCGCGATTTTCGCTCGACCGCGTAACCACCGCGCCGGCGGCGGCAGCCTCGTCAAAAGTACCGTCCCCGCTGCCGTCGTCCGCGACAATAATTTCAAAACCGTCCGTCAGCCGCTCCAAAAAACGCGCGGCGCGGCGCACGGTGCTTCCAATGAGTTCCCGCTCGTTAAAAGCGGGAATAATAAGCGATACCATAGCAAAAATTCCTTTCCCTCCGCGTGATTCGCTTATTATCCCCCCGCTTCACAAATCTTATGCCATACGTTCACATAACGTGACTTCACGCCAAAATAACAAGAATATTAAACTTCAATGACCCGGTACGGTACGTCGGCGACCCGCCCGATATACTGTACACATAAGTTTTCCACGACTCCACCCTCACCACGATCCCCTGACTGTCACGCGTTACGCTTGTCACGCCGCAGCGGTATTGCGAAAGATCATTCACATGCCCGCCGTCCGCGCGGACGAAACGGAGCGTTTCATCGGGTGTCACCATCACTTTCGGCGTGCGGTCGGAATCCGCCCAAACGGGACCGTAAATCGGGATATTAAAAGTTTGCGGGTCGGAAGTCCCGCCCCCGATCTGATCCATATACACCGCGTTGAGGTACTGACAATAACTCGCCGTCCCCTCCTCGTTTGGATTGGAAGTATCATACTCATAATACAAAATCCCCGCGCCGCTCACGTCAAAAGCGGTAGTTTTCAACGGCCTGCCGAGCGCGTCATAGGAATGTGTATACCGAACGCCGTCTGCGGGATCCATTGTCAAAGCGGTATTCGCGGCGTTGTTCGCCGTCATGGTGATTTTATTCCCCGCGATTTCCAGCCTGCCGTCGTTGGATTTCAGTTTAATGCGGTTCGTGTTAATCGTCCCCGCGTTAATTTGCGAAGCGTCGATTACCCCGGCGTACACCCAAGATGATACCACCTCGTCCGCCACCAGCCGGCCGCCGCTGCCTATGGTGCGCCAATTCCACGAACCGTCAGGTTTTTTCGCGTTGGCGAGGGCAAACATCCCATCCACAAGCGCAATCGCGGCGGCGGGATTGTCCGCGTCGTCCACCCAAACATCGGCGTAATCGTGAATCACCGTCTTTTTTGTCATGGCGGCGCTGAACTTCATTTGCATCGTCCGCTGTACGCTCTCGATGAACGCGTCGTTAATCTGCCCCTTGCGCGTCACCAATTGCGATACCAACTTTTGCGTCTTTAACAACTCCGCGAACACGCCGCCCGCGTTCTCCTTAAAATTCGCCAAAACCACCGACGATTTCAACGGCTCATACGGATAGTAATCATACTCCAAAATCCGCGCGTTCACATCAATGCCGAGCGCCTCGTCGATAACCCGCACGGTATCGCCGAGGGAAAACCCCTCAAACGCGGCATATTCACTGAGTTTTTTCAACTCAAGCACACTCACCTCATAGGTCACTTTCGGTTTGTCCACGCCGTCGCGGTCCTCCGTGCTCCATTGCTCGATTCCCTTGGCTTTCAGCGCGGACGGCACGTTCACGCCGTCAAAATCCATATAATTCTCATGCACGTAATCATAAAGCCCGATAAGCGGGCTGTCAATGTACGCCTTGCCGGAATTGACGCTGGTAATATCAAGATACGCGTCACCGTAAGGATACAACCGCGTAATCAACCCCGCGCTGTCCGTTTTCCGCTTGACGCTTTGCAGGTTTTTCCCCAGCCGGAACTGCACACCGTTGTTGTTCCCGCGGCGGGAAACAAGGGACACCGCCCAGTTGTCGTACACCGCCTCACAGCCCAAATCTTTCAAAAACTGATTCAATACGGCGCGGGGGGAGGTCTTATAAAGGAACAAATCCGTCGCGCCGTCCACAGCGCACTCCAGCGTAAAAGGCGTTCCTTGCAGCAACCCGTTATAATTGGTGCGTCCGTCGCTAAACCCCGTCACAAATACCTCTTTCGGCGTAACGTTGATAATATCATTCATTTTCGGCAAATGCCGCACGTCGTTCAAATCATAACTGATGTGCTCGCATTGCACGTTGGAAACCAACTTCCCCACATCGTCACGCACGTTCTCAAAGGAACGGACGCGAAACGCCTGACCGTCCGCCAGCACAATATTTTCCTCGCGGACATACTGACGGCCCTCCGCCGTATGCGGAAGCACAAAGGACAGCGTATATTCACCGTTGACCACCTGACGCACCTTAACATTTTGCGCGGCTTCCAGCACGGCAAGCCCCATGCCGCCAAATTCCCGCTGTGTTTTATCATAAACCATAGGATACCGCATACGTTCCCCCCTCTCAGCAGGCGGCAAAATCATCATTTGTCGCGGGACGCAGTTGCGCCTTGCAAACGCCGGAAACAAGCGTCATTGTCAGCACGTACAACGCCTCGCCCTGTAAATTCGTAATATTCCCGCCGTCAGGGTTTTTCAAAACGCAGGTATCATGCGTGTACTCTGCCGCCGTGCCGTTGTAATAGGAAAAATCAATGTTAATCCCGGGCGGGAACGCCATGTTCGATGCCACCCGAAAGAAATACTTCGGCAACGTCGTCTGCATGGGCGCAAGATTGAGTGCCAACGGAATATACACGCAGTAAGGGTTATTGCATAAAAAGCCAAGGTAAAGCCCCTCCGGTATTTTCGCGGACGGTGTCATTCCGTCCAGCGCGGCTTGGATCTTATCGTCTATGCCGTCATAAATTTCCATATCCTTGTCCGCTAAATTGCTGTAATTGTCGTTGTGCGCAACGCGCTGCTCCTCCGTCAGTTCCTTTGTAATCGCGGTGATTACCGCTTTATCCATACTTTCCCACTCCTTTGCCGCCGGCGGTCACGCCGACGCTACAAATATAAAAACCGAAACGCAAAATTGACGGCGCAATCAATATCGTCTGCGGAAATCCGCATAACATTATCCCCGGGCGCAAGTTCAAAAAATGCGCCCTCCGTCAAATTCGTCACATTCTCGCCGTTCAGCACGGTATGCAGCCGCTCGCAGTCGAATACCAGCGTCCCCGCCGCCGAACGCGGATACCGCAAATACCGTCCGTCCGCCATACCGATTCGCACGTTGTGAAACGCGCCCTCCAACACGATGTGCGGCTTGGCGTACATCGTCCCGAAATTCTCCGCGTTAAACTCCCGCGCGTCGCCGCCGAAGCACGGCGAGATTCCCGCGTTGTCCGCGTAAAACCTGTTAAACCCGCCGTACCGTATGCCGTCGCCGTAGCAAAGCCCCGCGCCGTAAACGGGCAGTTCCCCGGAGGCCACCGCGCCGTAAGCGAACGGACGGCAGGTAAACACAACAGTAAAAAAACCGATCTTGCTAATCTGCTGCTGCAAATCGATGCGGTTCGATACCCGCGCCATATAATACACCGCGCGTTCGTCGTCAAAAACCAACCGCGCCTCCCCGCAGCCGAGCCACGCGGCAATCGCCCGCGCCCGCCGCCGCGTATCGGGCATGCCTGTTGAGATAAAATTACAGTCCACCGTAATTTCACGCGTCTTGTACATCACCCGCCCGTAAGGGTTGGCGGCGGAAAAATCATACACCCCGTCGCGGCACAATGCTTCCTCCGTCACCGTTTTCGGCTCCGGCAAAATCGGACGGTTTTTCGACCGCGTAACCAACCCGAAGCGGCTGCTGTGAACACCGTTAAACTCAAAGCCTAACATATCATCGCACCCCCTGTGAGCGCAGCGCGTTTTTTACCGCGCTCAAAAACTCCCCCGCGTAACTCAGCACCGCGTTGCCGTCCGAAAGCCGCTTATCGCCGTAATCGTTCAGCACCACGTTGACGTTAGTGTCCGATTCCCGCGCGGCAACGCCGCCCGCCGCGTTTGCGGAATACGTCCCGAGCGAGTCGAACACCCGCGCGATTTTCGCGGCCTGCTCCCCCATATACAGGTCTGTCTTTTGGAACAGCCGCTGTATTTGTTCGGCAAAAGCGCGGTTCACGTCCAGCATAACGCCTTGGATTTTATCCCCTGCGGAAGCGGCGGCGGCAATACCTTGCAAAGCCGCCTGTCCCGCCAGCCGCGCCAGATCGCCGCCGGAACGCTCCAACGCGTCTTTCTCGTTTTGATACTCCTCCCGCAGCCGCGCGATTTTGTCCTTGATTGCCCGCTCGTCCTCCTCGTACCGCCGCTTGTCCCTCTCCGCCCGCTGCTCGTCGTAAATGTCACGGATTTTCGCCGTAATATCGCGGTATTTATCCTGCCCCGCTTTCGTCACAGCGTCCTTGTAATAGCGGCTTTGCGTCAAAAGTTCGTCCAATTCCTCCCCGCGCCGCTCCTCTTTCGCCGCGCTTCGCCGCAGGTCGTACTTTCCGCGCAAAGCGGCAAGTTCCTCATTGTACAAGTCCAAACGGTATTGATACGTTTCGTCCAGCGCGTCCCGCGACGCGGCGGCGTAATCGGCGGCATACCGCGTCAGGTATTGCTTCGCGGATTGATACCGCGCGTCCTCCAAATCCTCGATGTACTCATAAACCTCCCGCCAGCGCGTTTCCCGCTCCTGTTCCCCGAGGGTCACACCGTTCAGCACACCGCTCTCGATTTCCCGCAAAAGTTGCTGTTCTGCGGCGATTCGCCGCGAATAAGCGTCCACCTCCTGTGCCTCGTCCGCGCCGTACAGCGTCTGACGGCTCATCCAGCGGTCAGAATCCCGCCGGCGGAGCGCAATCTGCTCATCCGCGCCGCCCAGCAACGCCTCACGGATCTGCAACGCCGCTTGGTACTTGATGTTCACGTTGTCAAAGGACTGATACACCTCATTCCACGCGTCCGCAATCTCCCGCGCGGATAACTGCCCGAGGGCGACTTGCTCGTCTATCGCCTTTTTCGCGTTTTCATAAAGACACTTATAATAGTTCTCCTGCGCCTCCTGCGCGTTGCGCCAGCCGTATTTCTGCGCGTCGGCAAGCGTGTGCCACAGTTCCGCCTCCTCCGTTGCGGAAATCCTCCCAAGGTTGCGCAAATGCGTAATTTCATTCACGCGCAAATCAAACGTGCGCTTCTGCCAATATTCGCTTGCCCGCTCCCAGAGGATTAAATCGTCATTGATGCCGCCAAGCACCGCCTTTGCCCGCTCGAACCCCGCTACGGCGGTGCCGACGGACGCCGCGATTTTATCCATACTTGTCAGCACAGCGTCCGCGCCAAGCCTGATGTCATTCACAAAACCACCTCCCCGCCGTTAAAAAAAGTCGTCCGCTTCCACTTCCGTTGGATTGTCCGGTACGCGCTCCAATTCAAACCGCAAGCGCAAAACGTCATAAATCTCATCAAAATAATACGCCTCAAAAAGTTCCCGCTTGCCGATTCCCGCCTTCACGCATACCGCGATTAACCGTTGCAGCCAATCCTCTACTTCAACATGCCCGCCGCCTCCCTCACCCGCTTGATAAAATTTGAAAGATCGTTCAACTTCCAAAACTCCGTCAGCACGTCCATAAACTCCGTAGGTGTCAAACCGTCGCGCAGTTGCTCTGCGGGAACGGAGAGCAACGCGCCGAAAAAGCCTAAAAACTCCTCGGGCAACGCCGCCGCGCCGCGTCCGATGACAGTCAATAGCGTCTCGGCGCGTAACTGTTTCAATCGCGCCAGCGCCTCGTCCGCCGAAGTCCCCGGGAACAGCCGTTCCAGCAAGTTCGCGGGCAACTCACGGATACTCTCGGCCGCCCGCAAATACGCGCCGATGGGTAGCCGCCGAACCACCACTCCGTGTACGGTTTTCTCATTGGCGACGGATTTTCTGACACTGCCGCTCATAAACAAACTCCCCTTTCACTTTTTCCCTGCGCGGATTTTACGAAACCCGCGTCACGCCTCGATCGGCTCGATGGTATTCAGCCACGAAAGCCCGGCGGAATCCGCGTCCTTTTTGGTAAACACCGCCTTATCAATTTTCCTGTCCATAAAATTCCCCTCGATTTTGACGGGCACAATCGCGTTGCCGTCGCCGCGCGTCTTGTGGTCAAAACTGATTTTGGTACACTTCGCGCTGTAAACTTTCGTCAACTCCTTG
>JAIRSR010000048.1 GCA_031255355.1 Clostridiales bacterium | reverse complement strand
TCCGACAATTCCAAGTTTCATAATATAACCGTTCACCTTTCAGACTCACAGAATAACTTGCGTTTTTGACCATCGCCGAATCGTGAGCCGGAAAAGGCGAAACATGGTCGGGGGAAACTGATTCTGTTAATCTATTATATAATAATATATTTTTTTTGGCAATATCTTTATTTTTTTATTTTTGTATGTTATAATATATACTTAGCAGTAGAAAAGCCTTGCGGCTTTTCCGCTGTTGTATTTATTGAAACGGTGTGAAGCAAGCCGATTGGCGGCTTGCACTGTTGTTTTAATAAAAATAATTGTTACCAAATTGTTACCAAAATTTATCGTACATCTGTCACATATTTTGAAAGGAGTGGAACGGAATGGAAAAAATATTCGAGGATCTTAAAAAAACTGTTTCAAGGGCTGCCGGGACGATAGCGAAAAAATCGGGGGTTGCGCTGAAGATTTCCAAACTCACGCTTGCCATATCCTCCGCGAACGGCGACGTCAAAGAGGAATACGAAAAAATAGGCAAGATGATTTACGCGGGGTACAAGGATCAGGCGGTATCCTCTGACGACGTGACGGCGCGTTGCGGGGCGATAGACGCAAAGTTAGAGGAAATCGCGCTTTACCGCCGTCAGTTAAACGCGCTGAAAAACACGCGGATTTGCTCCTCGTGCGGCGCGGAGGTGTCAAAGGAGAGCGCCTTTTGCGCGAAGTGCGGCGAACAGTTGTAACGCGCTGTTTTCCGCGTCCGGCGCGGGTCCGTGACAACAAAGAATCGAGGTGGAACGCCATAAATCACACAGTAAAACCTGCATTAGATTACTCGTTAAACGTCAATCCGCTGGGTGCGCCCAAAGCCTTCAAAAGGAGTATCATAAAAAATTACAGTATACTCTCCTCCCGCCCGGACGCGCAATCTACGGCGGCGAAAAACGCGCTTGCCCGCTATCACGGCGTATCGCCGGAAAATGTGCTGATTGGCAGCGGCTGTACAGAATTGCTCTATTTGGCGGCGCGGACGCTTCGCCCGAGGAAAGTGTTGATTCCCATGCCGGCGGTAACGGTATACGCCGAAGCGTGTAAAAGCAACGGCTGTGAGGTCGTGCCGCTGTATACGGAAAAGGAAAGTGAGTTCGACCTTGACGCGGATCGCTTGATTTACGCGGCAGCGGAAGCCGGCGCGGATTTGGTAATGCTGTGCAACCCGGGCAACCCGACAAGCCGAATCATCGCCAAAGCGGAAATGCTTAAAATCCTCGATTACTGCCAAGAAAAGGGGATTTACGTCGTTGTGGACGAGGCATACGCGGATTTTGTCGGCGCGGACATCTCAACCGCGAAGCAAATCAACCGCTACGCCAATCTGGTGATTATCCGCACACTTGCCAATTATTTCGCGTTGCCGGGGCTGCGGTTCGCTTACGCGCTGGCGTGTGACAACCTCACGGAGTTGTTGTATGTCAACCGCGTCCCGGATACCGTCGGAACCCTTGCGCTGACGGCGTGTGAAACGTTGCTTTGCGACTTGAAGTACATCAGGCAAACCAAGGCATGGCTGCAAACGGAGCCGAAGCGGTTCTTTCGGCTGCTGAGCACCCTCGGCGGGGTGATTGCGTACAAGCCTTTCGCGAATTTTATCTTTACGGAGTTAGAGCATATTCCCGCCGCGACGCTGTGCGAACGCTTACGGAGCAAGGGAATCACGGTGCGCGACTGCGGCAGGCTCGGCGTTGCGGAGGGGAAATATATCAGAATCGCGATTAAGGACAAAAAATCCAACGACAAATTTTTAGACGGCCTTTCACGGTGTTTGTTGTAATGCTACTATAATTAGAAAGATAAGCGGAGGTAATTCATGGTTAAGCGAATATTTGCGGAAAAAAAAGACGGCTATGACATCGAGGCGCGGGAGATGCTGCGCGATTTAACGGAAAATTTGAAAATCAAGGGACTGCGGAAAGTGCGGGTAATTGCGCGTTATGACGTTGAGGGAATCAGCGACGCGCAATATACGGCGGCGCGGAAAGTGATTTTTTCGGAACCGCCTGTGGATTACGTCTATGACGAGCATATGACGTTCGCGGAGGGCGAGCGGGTGTTCGCCGCCGCGTACCTCCCGGGGCAGTACGACCAACGCGCCGATTTCGCGGCGCAATGCCTGCAAATCCTCACTACGGGGGAAAAGCCTGTGGTACGCGCGGCGCGGGTCGTCGCGGTAAGCGGGGACGTTTCGGACGACGACTTCCGCAAAATCAAGGACTATTGCGTCAACCCCGTCGAATCCCGCGAGGTATCCCTCGAAAAGCCGTCCCGCCTTGAAATGACCTATGAAATCCCCGGGGACGTTGAGGTCATCAGCGGCTTCACCGCCAAAACGGAAGCCGAACTTAGCGGTATGATTCGCGGCCTCGGGCTTGCGATGGACGCGGCGGATATAAAATTTTGCCAAAATTATTTTGCCGTTGGCGAAAAGCGCGACCCGACACTCACGGAACTCCGCATGATAGACACGTATTGGTCCGACCACTGCCGCCACACCACCTTTTTAACCCGCTTAGACGATGTGAAAATCGAGGATACGACAATCAAAAACGTCTACAAACGCTACCTTACAGACAGGATGTACATTTACGGCGGCGCGGACAGAAGCGTCACACTAATGGACGTCGCTACGCTGGCGATGAAAAAACTGAAAAAAGACGGCGCGTTGGCGGCACTCGACGCTTCGGAGGAAATCAACGCGTGCAGTATCAAATCGGAGGTTGACGTAGACGGTAAAAAAGAGCCGTGGCTGATTATGTTCAAAAACGAAACGCACAATCACCCGACGGAAATCGAGCCGTTCGGCGGCGCGGCGACCTGCTTGGGCGGCGCGATTCGGGACCCTCTTTCCGGGCGCGTGTACGTCTATCAGGCAATGCGCGTGACGGGGAGCGGCGACCCGCGTAAATCCGTTGGGGAAACGCTGAGCGGCAAACTGCCGCAGAGGAAAATCACCACCACCGCCGCCGCGGGCTACAGTGCCTACGGGAATCAAATCGGGCTTGCGACAGGCATGGTAAACGAGATTTACGACGAGGGCTACACCGCGAAACGAATGGAAATCGGCGCGGTAATCGGCGCGGCTCCCGCCGAAAATGTAATCCGTGAGCGTCCCGCGCCGGGCGATATAGTAATCCTCCTTGGCGGCAGGACAGGCAGAGACGGCTGCGGCGGCGCGACAGGTTCCTCTAAGGCGCATACAGAGGAATCTTTATCGGAGTGCGGCGCGGAGGTGCAAAAGGGCAACCCGCCCGAGGAGCGCAAAATCCAGCGTCTGTTCAGAAATCCCGCCGTTACGCGCTTGATTAAGCGGTGTAATGACTTCGGCGCGGGCGGCGTAAGCGTCGCGATCGGCGAACTCGCGGACGGGATCGCGATCGACCTTGACGCGGTGCCGAAAAAATACAAAGGGCTTACGGGAACGGAACTTGCCATCTCCGAATCCCAAGAACGCATGGCGGTAGTGGTTCGTGCGGAGGACAAAGAAACGTTCATACGCCTTTCGGAGGAGGAAAATTTAGAGGCGACCGCCGTCGCCGTCGTGACGGAGGAAAAACGCCTTGTTATGACCTGGCGCGGAAAAATCATCGTAAACATCAGCAGAGAGTTCCTCGACGCCAACGGCGCGGAAAAGACCGCCGCCGCCTATGTTCCCGCGATCGACCGCGAGCGCGGGTTTTTCAAACCGGAATCGGTGACGGATATAAAAGCCAAATGGCTTGCCACCCTCGGCGGCTTGAACGTGTGCAGTCAAAAAGGGCTTGCGGAACGTTTTGACGCGTCTATCGGCGCGGCAAGCGCGTTGATGCCGTTTGGCGGGGCGCGGCAGTTGACGCCCGAGCAGGTTATGGCGGCGAAACTCCCGGTACTGCGCGGCGACACCACCACAGGGACGCTGATGTCCTACGGCTTCAATCCCGCGATTTCCGCGTGGAGTCCGTTCCACGGCGCGGTGTACGCCGTTGTGGAATCTGTTGCGAAAATTGTCGCGGCGGGCGGGAATCCGTCCACGATCTACCTCACTTTTCAAGAGTATTTTGAGCGTCTGCGGGACGAGCCGGAGCGTTGGGGCAAGCCGCTTGCCGCGCTGTTGGGCGCGTATTACGCACAGACGCGGCTGAATATCGCCGCCATAGGCGGTAAGGATAGCATGTCGGGTTCGTTTTTAGAGATTGACGTGCCGCCCACGCTGGTTTCCTTTGCGGTCAACACGGTCAATGTGGAAAAAATCGTTTCCGGCGCGTTCAAAAAGAGCGGCAGCAAGGTTGCGCTTGTCAGAATCATGACAGACCAAGACCATCTGCCGGATTTCGCTTGGTTATCGGAACAATACAACAAAATTTACCGGCTGATCCAAAGCGGAAAGGTGTTATCCGCCTACGCGGTGACGGGCGGCGGGTTGTGCGAGGCGGTATCGAAAATGGCGTTCGGCAACGGAATCGGCTTCACTTTCGCGGATTTGCCGCCCGGGGATCTGTTCTTTCCGTGTTACGGCTCTATCCTATTGGAGTTTGACGGCAAAGCGGAACTCGGGGCGGTCATAGGCGTGACGGGCGGCGATACGGTATCGGGACGCGGCTTTTCCCTCCCCTTGGACGAGTTGCTGGAAGCGTGGCAAGCGCCGCTCGAAAAAGTGTTCCCGACAAAAACCGACGAAAAAGCAAGCACCGCGCCAAAATTCGCGTATACCGAAAAAAGCGCGGCGGCGCCGCTTGTGAAAACGCCGCGTCCAACGGTGTTGATTCCGGTATTCCCCGGCACGAACTGCGAATACGATACGGCGCGGGCATTTGAAAACGCCGGCGCGAACGCGGAAATATTC
>JAIRSR010000268.1 GCA_031255355.1 Clostridiales bacterium | reverse complement strand
TTCAATGTAACGTTTCCCCTTTCAAATGCTCTAGCATTAACGCAAACAACCTATCGGCGGTTTTGTTCGACAAAAAGGCGTTATGCGGTGTGATTAACACGTTGTTTCTTTCCCATAGCGGGCTTTCTTTCGGCAACGGCTCCGTTTCAAACACGTCCAACGCCGCGCCGGATAGGATGCCGCTGTCCAAAGCCTTAAGGAGTGCTTTTTCGTCTATCAAGCCGCCGCGCGCGACGTTTACAAGAACCGCGCCGGGCTTTATCACGGAAAAACGCTTTTCGGAAAATAATCCGCGCGTTTGTTCCGTAAGAGGAAGCGTTAGCGCGATTATATCACTTTCGGCAAGCGCGTTGTCTATGTTTTCAAACGCACAAAACTTGTCATACATATCAATTTTCGGCTTCCGCGTACCGACGGCTATGATATTTACGCCAAAACCGCGAAGCCGCGCGGCGAGTTCCGTGCCGACATTGCCGAACCCTATAATCACAGCCGTTTTTCCGTAAACCTCCGGCAGGTCGCGGATTTTTTCCCACGCCTTGCGCTGTTGCGCGTCATAAAAACGGCGCGTTTGTTTGTATAACTCTAATATTTTCGCGATTGCCCATTCCGCCATTGGTACGCTGTACGCGTTGCCCGCCGTTTTCAGCGTTATGCCGTGAGCGGTAATGTACCCGAGCGGTACCCTGTCACGCCCCGCGCTGGTCAACTGTATGTATTTTAATTTTTTGAACGCCGCGATATCGTTATACTGAAACAAGGCGTTGCATATGACATATTCCGATTCCGCCGCGCTGTCAGGTACGCGCCCGCGCTCATCTGCTACAAATACTATGTCAAATCCAAGCGTTTTCAGCCGCTCGATTTGTGTTTCGCTGTAATGAAACGCGCCCGTTAATAATAGTTTCATTGCAGACCCCACTTTCGCGTAAGAACTCCGACGCCGTCCGACACGAAACGCAACAGGTACGCGCTTATGAGAATCGCGGCGGTGATCGCGAACCAATTCAACGGAAACGGCGCAACTCCCGCCAGCAACGGTATGAGGGGATATTGCACCAGGTATATTTCAAGCGTCCGCTTTGAGAGGAACTCCGTAACGGTTTTTATTTTTTGCGGAAGCGCGGTAAGTTTTTGGTCTATTCCCGCAAAACATTTGAAAAGGAAATATAACAGCGCGAACAGCACCCATTGATTTATTATTTGCCACGCGCTCGCGGCGGCATATCTTGAAAAAAGCATTTTTGTGCCGAAGTATAACACCGCGAACCCCGCCGCAATAAGCCTGTCCCGCTTGCGCACCCGGTTGATAAAATGTTCGGCGTTGACGCGGAAGTAACCGCCGAGCAGCATGGACGCGAAAAAGAGGAACCAAATCATAGGGCTTCTGACCGTGTCAATATGATAGAATGATTTATCGTACCAAAACACGTATATCATCAGTTGAATCCCCGCAATCGCGGCGGCAATCGCGGGAAAATTCTTTTTCAAAAAATCGCTCCGCGTAATCACATAATACGGTATGTACAAGACCATAATGGAACCTACAAAATGGTAGTACGTAGGATACGCGAAGTAAAAGAACAAAGTGTTTTCACCCAAAGGATACAGCCCCGCAAGCAAATAAATTGCCGTAATGACCCAAATCTGCGGATAAATCCGCAAAAACCTCTTGGCATACCACTTGGGAAACGGCTGTTTTATATTTGTCAGGCAAAAGCCGGAAACGGCGAAAAAGATTACGTCCCCCAATAAACCGCCGTTGGCGATCAAATCAGTCGGATAAACGCCGACATAATGCGCGTTTGTAATCAGTAATGACGCCAACGCCCTAAGGAACGTCACAAAAAATATCAACCGTTACACCTCCGTTTTCGTTTGCGCCGCCGTTTCGCTTGCCACTGCGCTTAGGAACGGTTTCGCGGCTACCGTTTTGCCTATGCTGAGGTTCGCTTCCCGCCCGAACACCTTTTTTATTGTTAGGAAAAATATTTTAACGTCCAGCCAAAAGGAAACATTTTCCACATATTCCACGTCGAACTCAATTCGTTTTTCCCAGTCAAGTTCTTTCCGTCCGTTGACCTGCGCCCAACCGGATATGCCGGGGCGCGTGTCGAAGCGGCGGCGTTGGAACGGCGTATATTCGTCTATCGTCCACGGATGATAGGTAAGCGTCGGGCGCGGCCCGATAAAACTCATCTCGCCCTTGCAAATATTCAACAGTTGCGGGAACTCGTCAATGCTGGAAAGGCGCAACCAACGACCTACGCGGCTTACGCGGGGGTCGTCCGCGTAGGAGTACACGCCGCTCCCTTTCTTTTCCGCGCCCTCGCACATAGAGCGGAATTTGTATATACGAAACGTCTTTCCGCCGAAGCCGATACGCTCCTGCTTGAAAAATACCGCGCCGCCGCTGTCGAGTTTAATCGCCGCCGCCGTAATCAAGAACAACGGCGCGAGTATGATTAACCCAACCGACGCGGCGCAAAAATCCAGAATACGCTTGATTTTCAAATACACACCGCACACCTGCTCTCTATATTCCGCGCAATTTCGCCGACCCGGGCGGCGACTTTCTTTCGGTTCTCCTCAAAAAATGCGGAGGATCGCCCCGCAATCGCCTTCTCATATTCCCGACTCTCACGCATACCCTCCGCGAAAATCCCGCCGAGGCGCTCATAAGGCGTTTTGGAAGCGTCGCAGAAACTCCGCGACAGGATTACCATTTCCGACCCCAATCTGTAATGTTCCGCGATAATCATACGCCCGGGAAGCGTTCCGTCGTTCAGACGCGCTACCCCGCCGAAGCCGTAGGTGAGTTTGTGCTTTTTCACCGCGCCGCAAATCGCTTCGACGTTCCCCTCCGACAGCATTTGAAACATAAAGTGTTTGCC
>JAIRSR010000247.1 GCA_031255355.1 Clostridiales bacterium | reverse complement strand
AGGTTTTCTACACAGGCGCACAGCCTTTGACGGCGGACGCGGATCAGCCTTGGTATGACGCGGTGGAACAGCGGTTCGGGGTAAAACTCAAAATCGAGGTACCGCCGCAAAGCAACTCTGCGGAACGATTGCAGTTAGTCATGGCAAGCGGCACCTATCCCGATGTGATTCGCTTTATGAACTCCCGCGATAAGTCGTACATGGACGGCGTGCGCAACGGCATTATCATTCCTGTAACCAAGTACCTGGAACACGCGCCGAACATTCAAAAATACACCTACGAAAAAAGTTGGGCGGCTTTGCGTCCGGTGGAGGACGGCGAAATTTACGGAATCCCGGTGACGAGCGCGGTGCGCAACGACGGCTACGCGGTGCGCGAGGACTGGCTGGACGCGGTGGGCTTGACGCTGCCCGACGACGGCATTGTGACGCTGGACGCGTTCACGGAAATCCTGCGCCGCTTTACGGAAAACGACCCGGACGGCAACGGCAGCCGCGACACTTACGGCTTAGGCAAATACGGCATTGGCGACGGCACCATCGGGCTTTTGGTTCCCGGGCCTTATGAGAGTTTCGGCTGGCAAAAATACGACGATGAGGCATATCCTTACATGGACAGAATCTACAGCAAAACCTCGGACGCGTACCGCCGCGCGTTGCGGTATTCCGCTGACATTTTTAAGGCGGGGTTGGTAGACCCTAATTCGCCGCTGTTGAAACGCGCCCAAGCGGAGGAGCGGTTCGCGCAAGGCGTTACGGGTGTTTTGAGTTTCTTCGCGGGGCATTTGCCCGGCTTTGCGAATAATTTGAAAAAGAGCAACCCCGCCGCCGAACTTGCCTACATCACGGGGATTCGGGGCGAGGACGGCAACGTTACCATGAACGTGCAAAATTCCACGCTGTACGGTATGTGGTCTGTGACCAAAACCGCCGCGAACCCGCAAAAAATCGTAGACCTTTTTGATTACTTACTTTCCGACGAGGGGTGGGAATTGAACCTGTACGGCGTGGAGGGTGTGCATTACACCGTAAATGACGGCGTGAAAACCGCGTCGGACTTGTTCGCGAAACTAAAGCACAACGGCATGATGCGCCGCAAGGAAAACGTGGATTTGTGGGCGAACGAACTCACCATGACCCCGGAGTGGCTCGGCACGGCGCGGCTGTGGTTAGACCGCGCGGTGGAGCATGTCACCGTTTTAGAGGACCGTGACTTTCTGCCGCCGATTTCCGCAGACGGACGGTATCAGGACGGCAAGACCAATCTGGACACCGTCGTAACTAAAATCGTGTTGGGCGAGTCGCCCGTCAGCGACTACGAAGCCGCGCTGGAGAAATGGTACGCCAACGGCGGGGAGACGTATGTTCAGCAGATGAATGACTACATTGCGCAAGCACAACAATAGATGAACCAAAAAAAGGAGGATAATGTTATGAAAAAAATCGCAGTTTGGCTATTATGTTTCGTTGTACTTGCGGGCGCGGTTCCGTTCGCCGCCGGCGCGGATTCCGGGTTGAGCGAACCGGTTGATTTGTTAAACATTGATTTTAAGAACGTCACGGTTGCCGCGAATATGGCGGGGACGGCAGGCAGCATAGACGCGCGGAACGCCGGGGATTATCTTTTGAGCAACATCACCTCTACGCCAAACGGACTTTCCCTCGATTCCAACGCCGCGAACAGTTGGTTTTTGCAAAAAGAATTTTCCGAAGCGTTCAGTGATGTGATGACGTTTGAAATCCGTATCAAAGACCCCGCGAACGCCACCGAAACGAATATTTTTGACGTGAGCACGGCAACGAACGCGGCGGGCAAACAGTTGCTCTCGCACAAAGGATCGTCAAGTTATATCATAGCGGGCGGCGCGTATGGCGGCGCCGCGAACACAACGCGCCTCGCGAGTGCTGCCGATTGGCATACTTATAAGATCGTGATTGATTTTTCCAACGGCGATACGGCGTTTTACGTAGACGGCGGACAGGTGACCGCCGACGCGGAGAACCCTGCCGCCGCGCTCCCCGCGAAATGGACTTCCGCAATCGTCGCGGGAAGTGACGCGATTCGGATTTACCGCGCCAAGGGCAATAACACCGCGCCTACCGAAATCGAATATATCCGTATCTACAAGCAAACCAAAACAGACCCGGGCGGTCCCGACGAGCCGGAACCCCCTGCGCCGCCGGCGATTCCCGAACTGACAGGCGGTTCCGACGTTGCGGACGTTACGGACAAGGCATTGTACACCTATGTCAGCAACGACTTTACGCCGATCGGCGACGCGGAACCGTTAGGCGGTTGGAACAAGCGCGACGACGCGTCCTACAGCCCGGACAACGTCATATTCGCTTCGGGCGCGATGGCGTTATCGCTCAACGGCAAGGGCGCGATGGTAGAACGCGTGCTGCCCGGCAATGAAGTCTTTGACGGTATCGTCAATTTTGAAGCGTATGTCGCGACGAATGTCGCGAGTGTAAATGACGCGGTGCAACTGTTTTCCGTTTCCCAGGGCGCGGGGACGGGGCAAACCGCTTTGATGCAAATCAATTACAAGACGCTGCGTTCCTCCTTCAACACCGGGGGAATGGGCTCTGTTCCCTTGCAGGCAATGACGGACGGCACTTATTATAAAATCAGAATCCGCGTGAATTTTGACAACGGCGAAGTGGAGTACTTCATCGACGGCAACCCCGCCGCCGCGACGAGCGGTACACTCCCGACCGCGTTGGGCGGCGCGTTCAGCGCGGGTTACGGCTATAATACACTCAAATTTTACAGCGCGGCGAAAGCGTCAGATGCGTATGTGGCGTTGGACAACATTAAAATTTACCGCGAGGTAAGCGGCGGTATCGAGCCGATTTTCTACAGCGGCAACCCGAGCGGCGCGAATAAAATTTCCGCGTTGACGGACGGTATCATTCAAAGCGGGATCTACCTGCCTAACACGGCGGAACACGCCGTAACCGCAACGGTAGTTATGGCGACGTATAAGGACGATACGCTGTTCGCCGTCAGTGCGCCCGAAGCGCAACTGATTCCGCCGGGGACGGCGGCGAAGTTTCAGCCGGGGACGGCGATTCCCCTCATGGAGGGAACGGACGAGGAGAAAGGCGAGGGCTTGCGCCATTACAGGGTACGGTTGTTCGCGTGGGATAATTTGATTACCATGAGGCCGCTCGGCGTTATGGACGGCAAGGACGAGTTCCTCCCCGCCCCGCCTGCGGAGGATTGAGCGTATGAGGAGGAAACTCACCGCGCTGTTTACCGCGCTGTTCCTTGCGCTGACGACAGTCGGCGCGGCGGCGGAATTGCGCGTGATTCAAACAGGGGAGGAAGTGCCGCTCGGCGAAAATCCGTATCTGTTCGATACGCCGCTGACAGGGCAGGTCGCGATTGAGATGCGCTTCCAAGTCCCCGCCGGATTTACCGAACACCGCTTGACCCTCGCGGACAGCGCGGGGAATACGCTGAACGCGATCGGGCAACAGCCGGAGCGAAGCGGCGCGTTGCTGTTTTTCGACAGTACTTACCTGCGGTTGGGCTTTGTGACGGGCGGCAATCCGCTGGCGTTTTTCGCGCATAGGAACGCGAAGCATACCGTGACCGCCGTGATTGATTTTTCCGCGCCGTCCGCGCGGAAGCCCGTGCGGTTTTTCGTGGACGGGCAGTGGATCGATCGGCACGTGACCAACGCGGGGGTACTGCTTCCCGTGGAATTGTGGTCTGCGCTGAACGACTTAAAGCGGGTGGAGGTGACATCCTCCGCGTTGTCGGACGGTTGGCTGGAATCCGTCAAGGTGTACCCCGCTGTGGTGGCGGATTGGCAGCCTATGGCGCCGGCTTCCTCTACCCCCGCCGACGGTGCGCGGGGCGTAAGTGAGGACGCGCGAATCACGCTTACCTTTCACAACGAAATCAACGCCGCCGTTTTGAACGAGAGCGGTTTTTCCGTCACGGCAAACGGCGTTCCGTCCGAGGTTCGGCGCGTTTTCGCGGAGGACGGCGGCAAAACCGCCGTGCTGGAATTGGGTGAAAGGCTCGCGTTCAATACCGAATATACCGTAACGTACAGCGGAATCACCGATATACACGGCTTCGCGGACGAGGCGGCAAGCGGCGGTTTTTCGTTCACCACAAGGGACGGCTACGTGAAAGCGGAAGGGCTTGGTGTGTACGACAGCGGCGGCGCGGAAGTGACAGACCCGGTCGCGGGAACGGTAGAGGGCAGGGCGACGGTAACAAATTACAGCGAAACGGGCGATAAATCGGTATCGCTTGCGTTGGCGCTGTACGAGGAGCAAAACGGCGTTGCGCGGCTATCGGACATTGCTTCCTCGCCGTTACAGACCCTCGCGCGGGGCGAGAGCGCGATCCTGCGCGTTCCGTTGCACATCACCGAACCGAGCGGAAAGACCTTGCGGCTGTATTTGGAGCGGGACGCGGACGCGCGGACGACCGTGACGGACGGCGGATTTTTCACCCTGTCGCGGGAGGGACAATCGTTCCGGATCACAGGCACGGCAAACGCGAATGAACCGATTGAAATTGAGGTGTTCAAGGGGACGGAACTTCCCGCCGCGCTTAGCCGCGCCAACACCGCTTACTTCGCGCGTACCGAAGCGGACGGCGCGGGGGCGTTCGCGTTCGCGTTCGGCTTTGCGGACGGCGATTCCACAGGGGAGTACCTCTTTCGGGTGAAAACCGAAAACACGATCTATCAGCGGCGGTTCAGTTACGTCACGGACGAGGATGCGCGAAATACCGCAAATTTGCTGGCAAACGGCACTGCCGCGGACGTGCTTGATTTGCTCAAAAATAACGCGGCGGCGCGTTTCGCGCTGGCGGCGGAGGGGTTTTTCCTCGCGGAATTTTCCGCATTGGGCAACGGTG
The DNA here is from genome assembly GCA_031255355.1 of Clostridiales bacterium. Lineage (GTDB taxonomy): Bacteria > Bacillota > Clostridia > Monoglobales > Firm-18 > JAIRSR01. The sequence continues at coordinate 477 of JAIRSR010000247.1, read as the reverse complement.
CGCAGACGTATATCGCGGAGCGGTTCACCGCCGCGCCGCCGTACGGCTTTGCGGAGTGCGCCGCGCTGCTCAACACGCTCACGGCGTATGAGGACATTGCCGCCGCCGCGTCAGCGGAGAAATTCGCGAAATACCGCGAAATTTTTAATTTGCCGCTTTACGGGGATTACGCTTCGGCGGCAAATGTACAGGGGAACATTGACGCGTATGTCAACCGCCGCAGTCCGTTTCGGCAAGAGGGCGGGGAAACGGCGCGGGAGCGTCTGGCAAACGCCTTTACGGAGGGCGTTGCGGTAGAATTGTTAAACGCGGCGGTATCCGGGACGATTGCGGAAGTGATTTCCAAATACAATGATATTTTGCGTCTGAATACGGCGGGCGCGTTTTCCGCGTTGTCACCCGCCGACCAAACAAAGGCGGTAAACGCCTTAATCGGCGGGGCGTTCACTTCCCCCGCCGACGCGCGTGAGCAGTTTG
>JAIRSR010000220.1 GCA_031255355.1 Clostridiales bacterium | reverse complement strand
GCGTCAAGGTCGATTTCTTTCAGCAGTTCATAAATCGCCTCCGCGCCCATATCCGCGAGGAATTTATCGCCGAACTTCTCCGCCGCCTCGCGGTACTCCTTTTCGGTCAGCATCTGCTTTTTCATCAACGGCGTTTTGCCGGGGTCTATCACGATATAAGAGGCAAAATAAATCACCTTTTCAAGGATTCTCGGGGAAAGGTCAAGAATCAAGCCCATTCTGCTTGGGATTCCCTTAAAATACCAAATATGCGATACCGGCGCGGCAAGTTCAATATGCCCCATTCGCTCACGCCGCACCTTAGAGCGCGTGACTTCCACGCCACACCTGTCACAAACTACGCCCTTGTAACGAATCCGTTTGTACTTCCCGCAATGGCACTCCCAATCTTTTGTCGGCCCGAAAATCCTTTCGCAAAACAAGCCGTCCTTTTCGGGCTTCAGCGTTCTGTAATTTATCGTTTCGGGCTTTTTGACCTCACCCCGCGACCATTCGCGTATCTTGTTCGGGGAGGCAAGCCCTATCTGTATCGCCTCAAAATTATTAAATTCAAGCACCGCGTTCAACTCCTTTTCATCTCGGAACCCACCGGAACCCGCCGGAATCACGTAACTACATCAAAATATCGTCGTCGTCACCCGCAAAATCATCCTCGTCCTCGTCCTCGTTTTCAAAATCCGATATAGCGATGTCGCTCTCAAAAATCTCATCGTCCTCAAACACAACCTCGTCCGTCGTGTCCTCACCCTTTAGGATTTCGTCCACAATCGCGTCTTCCGAAAGTTCCTCGCTCACAGGGGGAAGCGGCAGCATTTCGCCGCCCTCATAGCCGGGCGTATCGCCGAGGACAATCTCCCTTACCGCGTAATCCTCGTCCTCGTCAATGCTCTCCCGAATCGGGATTTCCACCATGTCCTCGTCCAGCACCTTAACGTCAAGGGAAAGGCTTTGCAGTTCCTTAATCAGCACCTTGAACGATTCCGGCACACCGGGGCGCGGGATATTCTCGCCCTTTACAATGCTCTCATACGTCTTGACGCGTCCGACTACGTCGTCCGACTTCACCGTCAGAATCTCTTGCAGAGTGTACGCCGCGCCGTACGCCTCCAACGCCCAGACTTCCATCTCACCGAAACGCTGTCCGCCGAACTGCGCCTTACCGCCTAACGGCTGTTGCGTGACAAGGGAATACGGCCCCGTGGAACGCGCGTGAATCTTATCGTCCACCAAATGCGCCAACTTCAAGTAGTGCATATAGCCTACCGTCACCCGGCTGTCGAACGCCTCCCCGGTGCGCCCGTCATACAATACCGTTTTGCCGTCGCGGTCATACCCCGCCTGTTCCAGCGTATCCATAACGTCGTCCTCGTTCGCGCCGTCAAATACAGGGGTCGCGATTTTCCAACCGAGCGCTTTCGCGGCATAGCCCAAATGCACCTCGAGCACCTGCCCGATATTCATACGCGACGGTACGCCGAGGGGGTTCAACACGATTTCAAGCGGCGTTCCGTCGGGCAGGAACGGCATATCCTCCTCCGGCAATATTCGGGAAATAACGCCCTTGTTGCCGTGCCGCCCCGCCATTTTGTCGCCGACGCTGATTTTGCGCCGTTGCGCGATATAGCAACGGACAAGTTGATTCACGCCGGGCGGGAGTTCGTCGCCGTTCGGCCGTGTAAACACTTTCACGTCCACGATAATACCCGCCTCACCATGCGGGACGCGGAGCGAGGTATCGCGCACTTCCCGCGCCTTTTCGCCGAAAATCGCGCGGAGCAGACGTTCCTCACTGGTCAAATCCGTTTCGCCTTTCGGCGTTACCTTGCCCACCAAAATATCGCCGGGGCGCACCTCCGCGCCTATGCGGATAATGCCGCGCTCGTCAAGGTCGCGGAGCGCGTCCTCGCCGACGTTCGGTATATCGCGCGTGATGTCCTCCGGCCCGAGTTTCGTATCGCGGGACTCACACTCGTATTTCTCAATGTGAATCGAGGTGAAAACATCCTCTTTCACAAGTTTTTCATTGATGAGAATCGCGTCCTCGTAGTTATAGCCCTCCCACGTCATAAACCCGATCAAAACGTTTCTGCCGAGGGCGATTTCGCCGTTATCCGTGGACGGCCCGTCCGCGATAATCGTTCCCGCCTCTACCTTTTCCCCCTTTGCCACAATCGGCTTTTGGTTGATGCAGGTGCTTTGGTTGGAACGCTTAAATTTGAGCAGTTTGTATTTATCAATCTGTCCGCCGTCGGTTTGAATCTGAATTTCCTCTGAACTGATTTTCTTAACAACGCCGCTGTTTTTCGCGACGACCACCACGCCGGAATCCTTTGCCGCGCGGTATTCCATGCCGGTGCCGACAATGGGCGAATCGGTTTTCAGCAGAGGTACCGCTTGGCGTTGCATGTTAGAGCCCATCAACGCGCGGTTCGCGTCGTCGTTTTCCAGGAACGGAATCATCGCGGTAGCGACGGACACAATCTGCTTCGGCGATACGTCCATAAAGTCCACGTCTTTCGCCTCGACCTCTAAAATTTTCTCACGGAACCGCGCGGTAACGTACTTGCGGACGAATTTATTGTTTTCGTCCAGCGGCTCGTTCGCCTGCGCGACAATGTACCCGTCCTCCACGTCTGCGGTCATGTACACCGTTTCCCGCGTTACCTGCCCGGACGCTTTATCCACCTTGCGGTACGGCGTTTCGATAAAGCCGTACTCGTTCACCCGCGCAAAAGTCGAAAGGGACGAAATCAAGCCTATGTTCGGGCCCTCCGGCGACTCAATCGGGCACATTCTGCCGTAGTGCGAGTGATGCACGTCGCGCACCTCGTAGCCCGCGCGTTCACGCGAAAGTCCGCCCGGCCCCAGCGCGGATAAACGCCGCTTGTGCGTCAACTCGCCGAGCGGGTTGGTCTGATCCATAAACTGCGAAAGTTGCGACGAACCGAAAAACTCCTTAATCGCCGCGCTGACAGGGCGAATATTGATTAGGGTCTGCGGCGTTACCACGTCTAAATCTTGAATGGACATACGCTCCCGCACGACGCGCTCCATACGCGCCAGACCGATTCTGAATTGGTTCTGCAAAAGTTCCCCGACACTGCGCAAACGGCGGTTGCCGAGGTGGTCGATATCATCCGTCACGCCGATGCCGTAGGATAGGTTGATGTGATAGTTAATGGACGCGAGGATATCTTCCAGCCGAATGTAGCGCGGGATTAACTCGTCGATATTTTCCGCGATCGCCTCTTTGCGTTCCTCCTCCGTCGTGTGGTTCGCCAGAATTTCCTCCAACGCGGGCAAATACACCTTTTCCTTGATTTCAAGGCCGGAAATGTCAAAATCAATATAATTGGAAATATGCACCATATTATTTGAAAATATGACAAGTTCTCTGCCGTCCGCGTCAACTACCACGCGGTTGACGTCGTTTTGCTCAAGTTCCTCCGCCTTTTCGCGGGTCAAACGCTCCCCCGCCGCCGCCAAAATTTCCCCTGTCACAGGGGAAACCACGTTCTGTGTTACGGTAAGCCCCTGTACCCGCGCCGCGATTGCCAACTTCTGGTTAAATTTATAGCGTCCCACTTTCGCGAGGTCGTAACGCCTTGGATCGTAAAAGTGATTGTTAATCAGCGTTTCTGCGGATTCCACCGTAGGCGGCTCCCCCGGGCGCATTCTTTTGTAAATCTCTAAAAGCCCCTCTTCGCGCGACTTGGTAACGTCCTTGTCCAGCGTAGCGGAAATCAATTCGGTATCGCCGAACAACTCCTTGATTTGCGCGTCCGTCCCAAAGCCGAGGGCGCGGATAAACACCGTAACGGGCAACTTCCTTGTGCGGTCTACGCGGACGGAAACCACGTCGTTGGAATCCGTTTCATACTCCAGCCACGCGCCTCTGTTCGGAATGACCGTATTGGAAAACAACGGCTTCCCTGTTTTATCGTACTGCATGGAGTAATAAATCCCGGGGGCGCGTACCAACTGACTAACCACAACACGCTCGGCGCCGTTGATGATAAATGTTCCCTGTTCCGTCATGAGCGGGAAGTCCCCCATGAAGATTTCCTGTTCCTTGACCTCGCCTGTTTCCTTGTTGATGAGGTGAACTTTCGCGCGAAGCGCGGAGCAGTAAGTCGCGTCACGCTCCTTGCTCTCCTCGACGGGATATTTGGGCATACTGTCAATGGAATAATCGACAAATTTCAATATCAAATTGCCGGAAAAATCCGTGATGTGGGAAATGTCATGGAACACCTCGCCAAGCCCTTTGGTTAAAAACCAATCATACGAGTTTTTTTGTATCTCAATAAGGTTCGGCATATCCAAGCACTCGCCGATTCTGGAGTAACTCATCCTCGTATTCTTCCCAAGTTTAATAGGATGTACCGTCAAATCTAATCACCTCGTTAAAAATTACACGCTGTAACATCGCGTGAGGACTTCCCCCGCTTCGCTGAAACGGATTGCGGCGCGA
>JAIRSR010000212.1 GCA_031255355.1 Clostridiales bacterium | reverse complement strand
GAACCGGCGGAAGCGGCGAAAGCAAGTGAGTAATTACGACGATTTTTCGCGGGCGAAATACGCGGCGTTTTTCTACCTTGGCAGAAAGGCGTTGACAGAGAGCGAACTGCGCCAAAAACTTCGGAAAAAGGAGTACCCGCCCGAGGTATGCGAAAAAACGATAGACTACTTAAAGGAACTTTCCTACATTGACGATACGGACTACGCGGCGCGGTACGCCAAGGACGCGGCGGGGCTGAAAAAGCACGGCGCGGCGCGGATTCAGCGGGATTTGGCGCGTAAGGGAATCTCCCCCGAAATTGCGGAACACGCCGTTGCTTCCCTTGAAATCGACGACGGCGAAAATTTGCGAAGTATTATTGAAAAAAAACGGGAGCGGCTTGACCTCGCGGACGCGAAGCAAAAAAACAGGCTGATTGGCTATTTGGCGCGGCGCGGGTATCGGTATGATGAAATTTACAGCGCGTTGCGCGAAACGGAGGAAGCGGATTTTGACTAAAGTTGCGGTGGCATCGCTTGGGTGCGCGAAAAATCTGGTGGATACAGAGTCCATGTTAGGCGTAATCAAAAACGGCGGCTTTGAAATCACGGACGACGAGAGCAGCGCGGAGATCATTATCGTCAATACCTGCTGTTTTATCGACGACGCGAAGCGGGAATCCATCGATACCATTCTGGAAGCGGCGCGGTGGAAAGACGAGGGGCAATGCCGCAGACTGATTGTAACGGGCTGCCTTGCCCAACGGTACCGCGAGGAAGTCCTCCAAGAACTTCCCGAGGTGGACGCGGTGGTCGGCGTGGGGCATATCAAGGAGATTCTTTCGGCGTTTCGCGGCGAACCGAGCGTACTGTGCGGCAACGCGTACAGCCACCCCGAAACGGAGCGTGTGCGCCTTACACCGGGGTACAGCGCGTATTTGAAAATCGCGGACGGCTGTGACACCCGCTGGACCTATTGCGAGATTCCGTCCGTGCGCGGGCGGTACATCAGCCGCCCGATCGAGGTATTGGCGGCGGAGGCGCGGGCGCTTGCCGCCGACGGCGTGAAAGAACTGATCCTTATCGCGCAGGATACCACAAATTACGGCGCGGATTTATACGGCGAGGCGCGGCTGGCGGCGTTATTGCGGGAGTTGTGCGCGATCGACGGCTTGGAGTGGCTTCGCTTGCATTATTGCTATCCGGAGCGGATCACCGACGGGTTACTTGATTTGATCGCGCGGGAGGATAAAATTTGTAACTATTTGGATATTCCCATACAGCACTGTGACGGCGGTATCTTACGGAAAATGGGACGGCGCGGCGACCGGGCGGCGTTGGAGGGGCTAATCGGGAACATACGGAAAAAAATCCCTGGCGTTACACTCCGCACCACTTTGATTACCGGCTTCCCTACGGAAACAGAGGAGCAGTACCTTGAAATGCTGGATTTCATCAAGAAAACGCGGTTCGAGCGGCTTGGCGTGTTCGCCTACTCGCAAGAGGAAGGAACGCCCGCGGCGGCGATGGACGGTCAGGTTGATGAGGAAACAAAGGAGCGGCGGCGGGAACTGCTCATGTTCGCGCAAGCGGAAGTCACGCGGGAGTTATCCGAGCAAAAAACAGGCGAAACGGTGCGGGTGCTTACCGAGGGCTATGACGAGGTCATCAAGCGGCATTACGGCAGGAGCGCAGCGGATTCCGCAGACATTGACGGCAAGGTGTTTTACAGCGCGGAGCGGCGCGTTCCCGCAGGGGAATTTGTCGAGGTGACGATAGAAAACGCTATGGATTATGACCTTTTCGGAAGGGTGGCGACGCGGTGACGACGGCAAATAAAATAACCCTTGCGCGGATTTGTATGGCGCCTGTGTTTATGGCGTTCCTGCTGTTTGACGACGCGGCGCGGTACGCGCAATACATCAGCGCGGCGATTTTTATCGTTGCGGCGGCGACGGACGGTTTGGACGGCTATATCGCGCGGAAGTACAATCAAATTACCACGTTCGGCAAGTTTGTAGACCCGCTTGCGGATAAACTGCTGGTGGCGGCGGCGTTGGTCGGCTTGGTGTGGATGCGGCGGCTCGATCCGTGGTTCGCTTTGATTATTATTTCGCGGGAATTTATCGTTACCGGGCTTCGGTTGGTGGCGATTTCCAACGGCAAGGTGATTCCCGCGTCCGCGTCGGGCAAGGTCAAAACGGTGTTGCAAATCGCCGCGATTGTGGCGATGCTGATTGACAGAATCTATGAAATCACCGTGTGGGGGGTACCGCTTTCCGCCGTGATTATGGCGGCGGCGGTGCTGATGACGGTCTATTCCGGCTATGTGTATGTGAAACGGCATTGGAGTTTTATTGAGTTGAGGTAAGGAGGCGCGGCGTGAAAATTATAGTAGACGCTATGGGCGGCGACCACGCGCCCGGGGAAATCGTAAAGGGCAGTATGCTTGCCGCGCGGCGGTTGGGCGTTACAATCGTTCTGGTGGGCGACAGCGGCGCGATCGGGCGGCATTTGACGGACAGTACCAACATCACCGTTACGCATACCGATGAGGTCATTTCCTATGACGACGACCCGGTCAAGGCGGTGCGCGAAAAAAGCGGTTCGTCGATGGTAACGGGGCTGAAACTGCTTGCGGAGGGCGAGGGCGGCGCGTTTGTGTCGGCGGGAAATTCCGGCGCGTTGGTCACCGGGACGACGCTGATCGTGAAGCGGATCAAGGGAATCCGCAGGATTGTCATGGCGCCGTTGATTCCCGCCGACAGCGGCGCGGTGGTGCTGCTTGACGGCGGCGCGAATACCGATTGCGCACCGGAAATGCTCGCGCAGTTCGCCGTCATGGGCGACGTTTACGCCAAGGCGGTGTTGGGGATCGAATCGCCGCGCGTCGGGCTGTTGAACAACGGCGCGGAGGCGCATAAGGGCAACGCGGCGGCGCGGGAAGCGTACCGTTTGATTGCGGAGTTACCCATAAGGTTCGCGGGCAACGTCGAGGCGCGGGACGTGCTGAGCGGCGCGGCGGACGTTTTGGTAGCGGACGGCTTCGCGGGCAATATCCTGCTGAAAGCAATCGAGGGGACGGCGTTGTATTTCTCTAAAAATTTGAAGTCTATGCTGACGAAAAATACCGCGACGAAGTTATCCGCGCTGTTCCTTAAAAAGGGAATCGCGGAGTTTAAGAAAAAGTTTGACTACAACGAACACGGCGGCGCACCGTTGCTTGGGGCGGCGGGTGTGGTGATTAAGGCGCACGGTTCGTCCAAAGCGGACGCGTTTTACAACGCAATCCGCCAAGCGGAGCGGTTTGCGCGGGGCGGTGCGGTGGAGGAACTCGCCGCCAGAACGGGGAATTTAGCGGCGCGGTAAAATTTTTCGTAAAAAATACTTGACGGAATATAAATTATATTATATATTATTTTCGTATAAAAAAAATACAGGAGGCAGAAAAATATGGAATTTGAAAAAATCAAGGAAATACTCGTAGAGCAACTTGGCGTTAGCGCGGACGAAGTTACGGCGGATTCTTCGCTTATGGACGACCTCGGCGCGGATTCCCTCGACCTGGTGGAGTTGGTCATGGCAATGGAGCAGGAATTTGACATCGAAATCCCGGACGAGGACGCGGAAAAAATCAAAACAGTAGGGGACGCGGTGAATTTTGTCAAAGAAAAAGCCCTTTAGGGCGGTCATGGGGGGCATGTTTTCAAACATGCCCTTATTGCGCTCACCCGAAACAGACACTGCCCTTGCCGCAATCGGCGGGGGCATAGGGCAAGCGGCGGCGATTCCCGGAACGGGGGCGGAAATATGCGGGAACTGATGAAAAAACTCGGCTACGCGTTTCAAGATGAAAAACTACTCGCTACCGCTCTGACGCATAGTTCCTATGCCAATGAGAACAACGATAAAAGTTACGAGCGCTTGGAGTTTTTGGGCGATAGCGTACTTTCGTTTATCGTAAGCGCACACATTTACAGCAGTTTTTCCGACCTGCCGGAGGGCGGTTTGTCCAAACTCCGCGCGGCGTTGGTGTGTGAGCGGTGCCTCGCGGATTGCGCGGGGGAGTTGGGCTTGGGCAAGTATCTGCGTTTGAGCAAGGG
>JAIRSR010000195.1 GCA_031255355.1 Clostridiales bacterium | reverse complement strand
TTCAAGGCAAGCGCAACAAACCGTATGTCGGTGATCGATATGTGGATTTTACACGAGGCGAAAGACCCCGCTTGGCTTCTCAGCACAGCGGAAAAGCCCATGTTTACGGGGATTAGCGGTTCCGATCCGTCACTGTCGGCGGTCATTCCGAATTTGCCCATTACGGCGGCAAGCCGTCACCTTGACGTGGACTCCGTAAAAGGGATTAGCAACGCGGATTTGACACAGGCGTTTTCGTTCGACAAGACGAACGACAGGCTGGTCGGGTTCAGTTTTAACGTTAATTCACAGCCGACTCCCTACACTGCGGAATTTGAGGTGTATTACGTCACGCCGAACATTGTAGACCTTGTTTCGGAACTTCCCTCCTACGCGGTTGTGCCGGGCAATACCATTTCAACGGTCAAGGCAAAGACGCTTGATGTGGACGGCGACGAGATTTTAGACAGCGAGTTTACGCAATATGTCTACACCACGGACGCGCAAAACGCGGAGGTTCACCCCGCGACAGGCGTACTCACCATAAAAGAGGGCTTTTCGGGCGAGGAAACGTTTCATGTAACCGCAACTTCGGCGGCGGCGGGGTATACCTCTTTGAGCGACACGGTGGAGATTACCATTACCGACGCTTCCGACCCGAACGTCCCGACAGGCGTGGATATTTCCGCGCAGCCGCTGTATGAGTTGGCGAACGGCGGCACGATTACACCGTCGGGCGGCGTGATGAACTCGGCGGGTAATTTGATCGACGACGACGAAATTCAAGGGGGAATCGCATGGTCTATGACCACCGCTTGCCCGCAACTTTCCATGAACGCGGCTACGGGCGTGATTACCGCGAACGGCGAGTTGCGCGACCCCTACAGCGTAACCGTTACCGCCGCGTATGAGGCGTATACGGATTCCGTGACGTTTACCGTCAAAAGCGATAAAAAATCGCTGAACTACAACCTCGGCGCGACGGGCGAGGGGAATTGGGGGACGGCAGGCGGCGTCAGCGCTATGACGGACGGCAATACAACAACGACCATCGGCGGCGGGAACCATTCCGCAAGCAATTGGCGCTGGTATTTTCAGCCGAAAGACGCGGGGACGTTCACCTATAACAAAGTGGTCATCAGATACACACAGTATAACACGGAATATATCATCCTTACCACGGGAACGTCTGTAGGCAGCGACTTTGTCGCGGAAAACGGTCAGTCGATTACAAAAGACCTTGGCTACACCTATTTGACAGAGAATCCTCCCATGGTACAGGCGTTCATGCTGGACGGCACAAACGACTCCTATATCGCCATAGACAATAAGTATCAAATTGCTAACGCGGCAGGGGAAACAAACAACAAATACGCGATTGTCAGCGAAGTAGAGGTCTACCACGTTACTCCCGCGCGTGTTGTTTTGAACGCGCAGGACGCTTACTTCGCGCAGGAGGGTGCGGAAATTCCGCTCAGCGCGGATATTGTAGACGTGGACGGCGACGCGATTCTGGATAACGCCTACGCGGGTCTGCACTGGACGTTGACCGGCGGCGGCACAAAGGCTTCCGTGAACGCCGCGACAGGTGTGATTACGGTAAACGGAGCGATTACCGCGCCGCTCACCGTCACCGTCAAAGCGGAAATGACCGCGAACGGCTACAACGGTTGGTACGACGAGCGGGAAATCACCCTCACCGGCAAGCGCGTGGGCGCGGTGGAAATTATTGACATTCCTGATTTTATCATGACAAACGCGGAGCAAGTTTCCACGGCGACCTTCTGGCCGTCGGCTGTGGCATACGGCTTTGACGGTGCGCCGCTTGCCGAACAACCGAACTTCGCGTGGTCGCTCGCGTCGCCTGTAGCGGGTGTGAGCGTCAATGACGACGGTTCGTTCACCGTCGCGGGCAGCGCCGGCGTGGGGGAAATGACCCTCATCGCCTCCGTCGCGGACGCGGGTGAGGACGCTTCCGCTTCCGTTACCGTGAAACTCAACGAAAAAGTGGATTACGTCAAAAATAAAATAGGCTGGTCTACTTCCGGCTGGGGCGGGTTGCCGGGTTCTCCGGTGAGCCGCGCTGTGGACGGCGACCCCGAAACGCTCTGGGATTCGGGCGGTCACAACCCCGGTACCGCACTCGCGCTTTTTGACCTTGGCGGTACGGTAAAGGCTAACTTTTTCCGCGCGAAAATCGGCACAATCGGCAATTCCGAAGTCTTTAGAATCGCGTCGAGCGACACGCTGGAAAGTTCCGTAAACGGCGTGGCGATGAATCCGCCGACCGCGCCGAATACCGCGCCCGTTTCCAATCAAGCACCCGGTGCGCCGTTTTTGGCGCCGAGGGGCAACGGCGGGCATTACCAAGGCAAAACGCTTTGGTCAGGCTATACCGCAGGGAATGAGAACGCGACCTACGCGAATCTTGGGATGCAGGATAATATTTTGACTTCCACCGAGGTTTCCGGCTATTTCAAAACCGGCATGACAGAAATGAAGTACGTTGGGATTTTGAACCTGCTCAAGGTGCATACTGACACGGCGGGTAAATTTACCGTTTCCGACTTCGAGGTGTACAACACCGCGCCGAACTATGTAACGGTAGACCTCCCCGCTTCCGTTGACGTAAGCGCGGACGGCGCGGCGGTTCCTATGCGCGCGACCCTTTACAACGGCGCGGCGGCGGAAACAAAAACAGGCGCGGGTGCGTGGTCGGTCTCCGGCGCGATTCCCGCTACGATCGACCCGCAAAGCGGTGTGCTGACCGTTTCAAAAGGTACGGCGTTCGCGTTCGGCGCGGTTACGTATACGTATGAATCCGATATGCTTGACGCGGACGCTACGGTGTATGTATGCGTCAACAACGGTGTGCTGGAATTTTCCAACGTGCCTACGGAGTTTTTGGATTTCACGTTCGCAAACGGTATCGTTCCGGTGGAAAGTACCCTGTACGTTCCCGAGGAGATTGATGCGGCTGACGTCGCGTCAGGAATCGGCGGCGCGGGCGGCGAATTGGAAGTTTACGTCGTTGACGAGTCGAGCGGCGAAATTGAAATCGTCGAAAACGGCGATATGTTAGAGCAGTACAAGGTGTACATTATATACAATGATTTTATATTTATCTACAGCGTCCGCTACGCCACGGCGGAAATTTCCGTCGCGAAAGACGGCACAACGGCGACAGCGGCGGTTTTGGTGAAGCCGGACTTGCCCGAAGCGACGCTCCTCCTCGCGGAGTATACCGCAGAGGGGAAACTCGCGCGGGTGATGAGCGATGTGAAAGCGTCAGACGAGGAAACACTCTCTGTCACCCTTTCTAACGTCGGCGCGGGGAATACCGTAAAAGCACTGCTGGTGGATTCCCTCGGCGGGATTCGGCCGCTGAGAAACATGAAAACCTTGCCGTAAGCCACTCAACGGCATACAACGCATAGCGCGGCATAGCGCGGATAAAGCCGCCGACCCATTA
>JAIRSR010000172.1 GCA_031255355.1 Clostridiales bacterium | reverse complement strand
TACTTTGACCAAAATAGAATCGTGACGTATACGGAGGTAATCAACGCCGAAAAAAAACTCCCGGGCGCGACGCTGACCAAGCCGAATCCGTATATGTTCCTCAAAGGTATGTTGGGCTTGGATTACGACGACGGCGCGATTGTAAACGGCGATTATGATGCGTCCTCTGCGGCAGAAACCCTTGTGGTGGGCGACGCGGGCGCGGACATTTTGGCGGCGCGGGCGGGCGGTATGGATTTCGCCGCCGTGCTGACGGGCGTTTCGGGGCAAAACGCGCGGGAGTATTTTGAACAACAAAATTCTACCTATATTATTGACGATATTTCCGGCTTGGTACGAAACGGGGATTAAAGGGAATTGGGTGAAACGGCAATGGCACAGATTGCGGAAAGTATACGGATTACCGCGCCGCTGACGGCGGAGGCCGCCCGCGAACTGAAAGCGGGGGACAACGTTTTGATTAGCGGAACGATTTATACCGCGCGGGATGCGGCGCACAAAAGAATGACCGAGGAGGACGCACTCCCCTTTGACGTGAAAAACGCCGTGATTTACTACGCGGGGCCCGCGCCGGCGCGGGCGGGGCAGGTAATCGGTTCCTGCGGCCCGACGACCAGCGGCAGGATGGACGCTTACGCGCCCGCGCTGATTGCTAAGGGACTGACCGGAATGATTGGCAAGGGGGAGCGGAGCGAGAGCGTAATCGCGGCAATGCGGGAACACGGCGCGGTGTACTTCGGCGCGGTTGGCGGCGCGGGCGCGTTGATTGCGAAGCGCGTAACGGCGGCGGAGGTTATCGCGTATGAGGATTTGGGCGCGGAAGCGGTACGGCGGTTGACCGTCGTTGACTTCCCCGCGATCGTTTTGATAGACGCGCGAGGGAACGGAATTACCCGGTAGGGCGCGGCAATCGCGGCAACAAAAAAATGAAAGGTGATGAAAGATTGATGAAAGTAACAAAGGATACCATTATTTTAGACGTACTGAACGCGGACGGCGCGACGGCAAGATTTTTTATGGAAATCGGTATGCACTGTGTGGGCTGTCCGTCGGCAAGCGGGGAATCGATTGCGCAGGCTTGCGCGGTACACGGCGCGGACGCGGAGGCGTTGGTAGAGAAACTCAACGCGTATTTAGAGGGCAAATAGCCCGGCGCGGGGACTTCCCCGCGTTATCATACGGGCGGCGGGAACCTTTCGCCGCGCAGTACCGTCAGGAGGAAACAAATTGTCAACAACAGTACTAATCGGCGCGCAGTGGGGCGACGAGGGCAAAGGGAAAATCACGGACATTCTCGCGCGGAGGTCACAAGTGGTGGTGCGCTCACAGGGCGGGAACAACGCGGGGCATACCGTGGAGGCGAACGGCACCGTTTATAAACTGCACCTGCTGCCGTCGGGGATTTTGAACCCGGAAACCCTATGCTTGGTCGGCAACGGCGTAGTCGTAGACCCTAAGGTGATCCTACAGGAAATTTCGCAAATGCGCGAAAAAGGCGTTTCGGCGGACAACCTTAAAATAGACGCGCGGGCGCATGTGATTCTGCCCTATCATATCGCGCTGGACGGACTTTCCGAACAACACAGGGGGAAAAGTGAAATCGGCACCACGGGGCGCGGCATCGGGCCGTGCTACGCGGACAAAGCGGAGCGTTGCGGTATTCGTATGTGGGATTTGATTCACCCGGAGGTGTTCGCGCAAAAAGTGCGGGAAAACGCCGTGCTGAAAAATAAAATGATTACGCTGGTGTACGGCGGGGAGCCGATTGACGCGGACGCGGTCATTGAGGAGTACAACGCGTATGCCAAGGCGCTCGCGCCCTATGTGACGGACGCCACCGTCTTGCTGTACCGCGCGATAAAGTCCGGCAAAACGGTGCTGTTCGAGGGGGCGCAGGGGACGCTGCTTGATTTGGATTTAGGAACCTATCCGTATGTGACCTCGTCGCACCCGGTATCGTCCGGCGCGTGCGTCGGCGCGGGAATCGGCCCGACGCTGATCGATGATTGTATCGGCGTGGCAAAGGCGTATACCACCCGCGTCGGCAAGGGACCGTTCCCTACGGAACTGTTCGACGCGACAGGCGAAGCCATACGGCAAAAGGGCGGGGAGTTCGGCACCACGACAGGCCGTCCGCGCCGTTGCGGTTGGCTGGACGCGGTTATATTAAAGTATTCCGTGCGCACAAGCGGGCTGACCAAGTTGGCGGTGAATAAACTCGATACACTTTCCGGCATCGGCAAACTGAAAATATGCGCGGGCTATCAAAAGGGCGGGGAGGTTGTTTCTGAATTTCCCGCAGACCTTTCGGAACTCGCGCTGTGCTCTCCTGTGTATGAGGAACTCGACGGTTGGGAGGAGGAGATCTCCGCCGTGAGGAACTTCGGCGATTTGCCCCGCGCGGCGCGGGAGTATATCAGCCGTATTGAGGCGCTTTGCGGCGTTCCTGTATGGATGGTGGGCGTCGGCCCGGGCAGAGAACAAAATATCGTCAGAGGGTAGCGCAATGGGCGGCGTTTTTATGAAAGGGTGATTTTATGGCAGCAAAAAAGCAGGAAAATCAGCAAGGCTTGACGTATAAGGGGAAGCCGCTGCTTCGGCGCGGGAACCTCATTTACTACGGGAACCCCGACGATAAATATATCGTAATGCTTACCGTGCAGGAATCGACGACGATTTTAACGCTGGAGGTGTCGTCGTCCGTCTTGGTGCACCTACAAACCAATGATGTGCCGGGCAGAGAGCGCGTCATTAAAAAAGCGGAGCGCGACGGCCTGTATTCCGCGCTCGACCTCGGGGAGTTTTGGCTGGAAGAAGCACTTACGTCACAGTAAGATACCTCCGAAAAATTCGGTTGCGCACAATTTTGTTAATAATTTGTTCATAAATTATTTACAACCCTCTGTTTTCCCTTATATTTCGGGATAAGCAGAGGGTTGTTCCGGGAATATTACAGGAATATTACAAAAAATGGTTTGACTTTTC
>JAIRSR010000165.1 GCA_031255355.1 Clostridiales bacterium | reverse complement strand
GCGACCAAATCCACCTTACCGATTTGCTCACCGTCAGAAAAAATCAGCAAATCGCCGATTTTTTCATTCGCCTTAACAGGCGCGGTTACTTCCCCCGGCAGTACCGCCTGAACCTCTGTACTTCCCTTTTTCTCTTTGGGCAACAGCGTTTTGAAGTCCTCGCCCGCGACCGCCTCTACCTCCGCTTCCCTCCCCTTGGATACCGCGATTGTGCCGTAGCCGCCGCCCTGTTCCGCGCCGCGTATGACGGTGTAATTTGCAAAGCCGTAATCCAACAGCCTTGACGCGCCGCCGAACCGCTCCGCCGTAGTTGGCGCGGCAAGCACCACCGCGATCAGCGTCATGTCCTCTCTGCTTGCCGCTGCGGAAAGGCAATACTTCGCGCTGTCCGTAGAGCCTGTTTTAATGCCCACCGCCCCCGGGTAAAACCGAATGAGTTTGTTGGTGTTCGCCAGCCCGAACTTCCCGTCCCGCAGGCTATCCATCCATATGGAAAGATACCGCAAAATCCCCTTGTGCCGCAGTAACTCACGCGACATAACAGCAACGTCAAACGCGCTGCAATATTGGTTTTCCGCATCCAGACCGTTACAGTTGACAAAGTTGGTGTTTGCCATGCCAAGCGCCTTGGCGCGTTTGTTCATGGCGTTGACGAACGCCGCCTCACTGCCTGTGATATGCTCCGCCATTGCCACCGAAGCGTCGTTCGCGGACGCTACGGCAATCGCCTTAATCATATCGCTTACCGACATCTGTTCCCCCGGCTCTAAATAAACTTGAGAACCGCCCATACTGCACGCGTACTCACTCACGACAACGGTATCGTCTATGGAAATCCTTTCCGTGTCAAGGGCTTCCATGATGAGAAGCAGCGTCATGATTTTAGTAACACTCGCGATTGGCAAACGCTCGTCGGGGTTCCGCGCGTAAAGCGTTTCGCCCGAGGCGGCGTCTATCAAAACTGCGGATTTCGCGTCAATTTCCGGTGCGCCAACCTCCCCGGCGCGGGCGGGATTCCCCGTGGCGGCGGCAAGCGCGAACACCGTGACAAAACAAAAAAAACGTATACCATTTTTCATAGGGGGTTACCTCCTATCGCGTGATAGACCTGTTCCGAAGAGGTCTATTAAAATGGTATGCGTAATCTTTTATTTTTAGACTATACTTTCCGCGCAAACGCCGCCGCGTGTTGCAATGCCGCCCCCGCCGCCCTACGCCTTTGCGCGGGGGTGCGCGTTGTTATACACATTTTTAATTTTATTGCTGACGACGTTCATATAAATCTGCGTTGACGAAATATCGGAATGCCCGAGCATTTCTTGGATAGACTTCAAATCCGCGCCGTTTTCCAAAAGGTGCGCGGCAAAGGAGTGCCGAAGCGTATGCGGCGTAAGGTCTGTACTGATGTTCGCCTTTTTCTTGTACGCTTTCACGATTTTCCAAAAGCCTTGGCGCGTCAGTCTGCTTCCGTTGACGTTGACAAACAGCGAAACCTCGTCCGCCGATTTCAGTAACAGGGGACGGACGGAAGTGATATATTTTTTCAACGCGCTTACCGCCGCGGCGTACAGCGGAATGACCCGCTCCTTACGGTTATTTTTGCATATTATGTAACCTACGTCAACGTTCACGTCGGTGATATTCAGTGAAATCAATTCGGATACTCTAATCCCTGTCGCGTACAGCAGTTCCAGCATCGCCTTATCCCGCGCGCCTTTCATATCGCCGCCGGAGGGTTGCTCCAACAGCAGGTTGACCTCACGACCGGATAAAATCTGCGGCAGTTTTTTCTCCGGCTTGAGCGAACGCAACTCCCCCGTGGGATCAAAAGAGCATTTTTTCTGCTGAAACAAAAACCGATAAAACGCCCGAATGGAAGCCAAACTGCGCGACACCGTGGCGGCGGCCTTGCCCTCGTTTTGCAGTTGCAGCATATAGCCGAGGATAATCGAGGGCGATATATTTTCATAGCGTTGAATATCGTTGTTTTTTATGTAAGCAAGATATTGCCCTAAATCGCGCCGATAAGATTGCAGCGTGTTATTTGACAAATGTTTGGTATGTTCCAAATACTCCATAAAACTATCAAGATTGGGTTCCATAAGAGCAATCTCCCCTCTTAGACCTGCCCGAACCTCCCCGCGCGGTACGTTGCGGCGCGTCAAGGTGTAAACAGGCTCTTAGAAATTATGTAAACACTACAAACTATATCATACTCCAAAAAAGTCAATTTGTACAGTGTTTTTTAACAATTTGTCGATTATTTTTTATAAAAAACCGTCAAATACTACATATTGTGTTCCTCTCAAAACAAACCACTAACGCTTTTTACAAATACAGGAATTACAAACGCGTCGATCAGAGCGGAAACCAACATGACCGCGCAAACGCCAAGTGTCATGTAGGTGAACTTGAGCAACTCCCGCCGTTTATCGCCTTTCAAAAACGCGTTTTTTGACGCGCGGATTTTTTTCAGCGAAAAATTAAGCGCAAGCACGGATAACAGCATGGTCGCGGGCAGCAATACAATACTTTGCGGCAGCACGGACACCAACACGAACAAAAAGCCCTTTCCCGCAAAGAACAGCGACATAAACCCCACCGTAAAGCCGATGACAAACCCTTTTGCCGTCATGTGCAGGTAAATCACCGGCAGCAAATAGACGGACATCGCGCAAAGGTACAGAATCGCGGCGGACCTGAGGTTGTTCGACAGTGACGCGCGGAACGTTTCCGGCGCGCGCACCTCGCCGTCACTGATTCCTGTGCAAAAGCCGCTGATGACCCGCATAAGTTCGTCCGATTTTTCGGCGGGAAGCGCATTGACAAAAAGCGCACCCGCCGCGATTCCCGTAACAAAGCACAATAGCAGAAAAAAATACTTCACCGAGTTGTCGGAAACGTGCCGAAGCGTTAGTTCTTTGATGTTTTGTATCAACCGTATCCCCCTCCGTACAGCGGCGCGGCCTCCTGAACAACAGAAACCGCGTATAGTGTAATGTATGCTTGTCTGTACGGAAAAATGACAGGTCTATGAATTTTTCAGCGCGTGATTTCGTTGGATCGCTCTGTGCACACGCGCATCGCGTCAATCAACGCGCTTCGGAAGCCCGCCCGCTCCAGCGCGGCGACCGCCCGAATGGTTGTGCCGCCGGGGGAGCAAACCTTATCTTTCAAATCGCCCGGGTGACAGCCTGTTTCAAGTACCATTCTCGCGCTTCCCGCCACCGCCTGCGCCGCAAGCCTGTATGCCGCGTCGCGGGGAATACCGTCCGCTACAGCCGCGTCCGCCATTGCCTCGATCATGATATAGACATACGCGGGACTGCTTCCGCTGACGGAGCCTACCGCGTTGAGATACCGCTCGTCCATGCGCTCCACCATGCCGACGCACTCGAAAATCTCACAGGCGGTTTTTTCGTCCGCTTCCGTCGCCGGAGCCTTGGACGACACCACCGTCACACCCTCCCCGATCAGCGCAGGTGTGTTCGGCATGACGCGCACCACGCGAACGTCCTGCTCAAAAAAGCCTTTCACATAGTCAATGGTAATCCCGGCGGCGATAGAGATATAAAGCGGACGCGCGGCATGGGCGATTCCGCGCAGCACCCCCGCGAACGCGTCCGGCTTGACCGCGAGGATGACTATATCCGCTTCCGCCGCCACCGCCGCCGCGTTTGCGCGTACCTCCGCCCCGATTTTTTCAAACTCCGACGTTTTTCGCACGTCCAAATCCGTCACCAAAATATTCCCCGCCGCGACAGCCCCTGACGCGATCAACCCTTTCGCTACGGCGCTCCCCATATTCCCCGCGCCGATAAAGCCGATTTTCTTATCCGCAATCATTTCATCACCGCCTATACATTTATTGTTACCGAAACGCCGTCCCCGTCCCCGCCGAAGTCGATTCCCTCCAAAAACTCCGTCACCTGCCGCTCCGCTCTGCCTGTAAAGTTCTCCGGCTTTAACAACCCGCGAATCGCTTCCTCCGTGAGGTGAAACACCGGGTCATTCGCGATACGCGTTACCAAATCGTTTGGCAAGCCCTCTTCCTTTACAACCTTGGCGGCGGCTACGGCGTGTAGGCGTATGCGCTCATGCAGTTCCTGCCTGTCCCCCCCGCGCTTTACCGCGTCCATCATGATATTTTCCGTCGCCATAAAGGGCAATTCCGACATAATCCGCTGTTGGATCACTTTCGGATAGACCACCAGTCCGTCCGATACGTTGATGTACAAATTGAGAATCGCGTCCACCGCCAAAAACGCCTCGGGTACGCTGATTCGCTTGTTCGCGGAATCGTCCAGCGTCCGCTCAAACCACTGCGTAGAAGCCGTAATCGCGGGATTCAGCGCGTCTACAATCACATACCGCGCCAAAGAGGAAATACGCTCGCAACGCATAGGATTGCGCTTATACGCCATCGCCGACGAGCCAATCTGATGTTTCTCGAAAGGCTCCTCTACCTCTTTCAAATGCTGTAGCAAACGAATATCATTGCTGAATTTATACGCCGATTGCGCAATACCGCTCAAAACATTGAGCATTTGGCTATCCAACTTCCGCGAATAGGTCTGCCCCGAAACGGCAAAAACGTCACTGTAGCCCATTTTTTCACAAATCAACTGTTCCGCGCGTTTCAC
>JAIRSR010000141.1 GCA_031255355.1 Clostridiales bacterium | reverse complement strand
GGGTACCGTTCCGCTAAAGTTCCGCAAGGAGTTCACCAAGTTTGTCACGCTGGACAGGATACATCATGACTATGAATAGGTTTGCCCAAAGGGTACTGCGAACGATAGACGCGCATCATATGCTGGAACACGCGGAAACAGTCATTGCCGCCGTTTCGGGCGGGTGCGATTCCCTTTGTATGCTCTACGTACTGCACGAACTGCGGGCGGTGCGCCGCTTCGACCTCCGCGCCGCGCATATCAACCACGCGTTCCGCGCGGAAGCGGACGACGACGCGCGGTTTGTCGCGGAAGTATGCAAAAAGCTTGGTGTGCGCTCATATACTACAAAGGTAGACGTAGCGCGGTACGCCAAGCAAAACGGCATATCATTTGAAACTGCGGGGCGGGAAGTGCGGTACGCCTTTTTCGACGAACTGATGGCAGACTTGCCGCATAGCGTAACCGCGACGGCGCATAACGCCAACGACAGCGCGGAAAGTTTCATGATGCACCTGCTGCGGGGCAGCGGTCTGGGCGGGCTTACCGGAATCAGCGCGGTGCGGGGCAGGATTATTCGCCCTCTGATCGAGCGGCCGCGTGAGGAAATCGAGGCGTACCGCAAGGCGCGGCGGCTTACCCCCCGCGAGGACAGCACCAACGCGGAGGACGTCTACACGCGCAACGACGTGCGGCATCACGTCATGCCGCCCATTGCCGAACGCGGCGGAATCGAGGCGATCGCGCGGGCGGCGCGTCTGCTTGCGGAGGACGAGGCGTTTTTGCGGCAGTATACCGCGCGGCTTGCGGAAACATATCTTTCGGACGGCGGCGGCGGTGAACTGACGCTAAACGCGGCGGAGTTCAACGCGCTTCCCACAGCGGTAAGGCGCAGACTGCTTCGGTACGCGCTGAACGGCGCGGAGCGGGAAATCGGCGCGGCGCATATCGAGAGCGTCCTATCCCTCGCGCAAAGGAACCGGGGGGGGAAGTACCTCCGTTTGCCCGGCGGCGTAACCGTTTCTTTGAAAAGCGGCAAACTCATCATAAAGCGCAACCTTGCATAACGTCAAACAACGTCAAACAAAATGAAAAAACCGGCTTCGGCGCGGAAACGGGGTGCTGTAAAATGACAAACGATATTGAGTGTGTGCTGTACGACGAAGCGCGGATCGACCGACGCGTGAGGGAACTCGCGCGGGAAATCAACCTCTGTTACGGCGGCCGCCCGATTATCGCGGTATTTGTGCTAAAGGGCAGCGCGTTTTTCGCGTCCGACCTGATTCGCTGGCTGGATATGGAGGTGACAATGGAATTTATGAGCGTGTCAAGTTACGGCATGGCGTCCGTTTCCTCGGGCAGGCTCACGGTGAAAAAGGATATAGATAGTGACGTGCGGGGTAGGGACGTTCTGATTATAGAGGACATTATCGACACCGGCGTTACGCTGACCACGCTGAAAGGGCTGTTCGCGGAACGCGGGGCGCGGGATATTAAGGTAGTGACGATGCTCAGCAAGCCGTCACGCAGGTTGGTGCCGTTTGAAGCGGATTTTACCGGCTTTGAGGTTCCCGATGTGTTTGTCGTCGGCTACGGTTTGGACTACGCGGACCGTTACAGGAACTTGCCGTATATCGCGGCGTTGAAGCGGAGTGTGTATGAAAACGAAAAATAATCCGGCGTAAAGGACAAAATTTTAGCGTACGGAGGGGAATTTTTAACGCAAATGTTGCAATTTTCTTACGTTATATAAAAAATATTTGAAATTACGCCGTTATTGTGATAACATAGTGGGGATAATATTTTTTGAAACGGCGGCTTGTCGGTTTACCGCGCGTAAAACGGCGGGTCGCAAGAGGATTCCGCGCGGCGCGGCGGCGGCGCGGGGAAATCCGAGGGACATTCGGGTGAGGTGAATTTATGAACAAATATGTGAAAGGCATCAGTTTTTATATCCTGTTGTTCGTGGTTATACTGCTGATTTTCACGCTGTACGCGGCAATGCCGACGATGCCGCCGAAAACGTATTCGGATTTGTACGACGCGGTCAAAAGCGAGAATGTGTCCAAGTTGGTCATCGTCGAACAGACCGCGACGGCGACTCTGAAAGACAGCAATACGAACATAGAGGTTACAACGCCGCCGCTCAGCGTGTTGTACCAGGATTTGGGCGACGAAATCCGCAAGCAAATGGCAGCGAAAACGCTGACGTTCGATGTACAGCCGCCCTCTACCGCGCCGTGGTGGATTACGATCCTGCCCACGCTGATTCTTGTGGTGGTGTTCGTCATCTTTTGGGTGTTCTTTTTGCAGCAGTCCCAAGGGGGCGGCGGCGGAAAGGTCATGCAATTCGGCAAGAGCAAGGCGAAAGTGGCAAGTGAGGACGGCAAAAAGGTGAACTTCACTGATGTAGCGGGTGCGGACGAGGAAAAAGCGGAACTTGAGGAAATCGTGGAATTTCTTAAAACGCCAAAAAAATTCATAGAATTAGGGGCGCGGATTCCGCGCGGCGTGTTGCTCGTCGGGCCTCCCGGAACAGGCAAAACCTTGCTCGCAAAGGCGGTCGCGGGTGAGGCGGGTGTGCCGTTTTTCAGCATCAGCGGCAGTGACTTTGTCGAAATGTTTGTCGGCGTGGGCGCGTCGCGTGTGCGTGATTTGTTCGACCAAGCGAAAAAGAGTTCTCCCTCTATCGTGTTCATAGACGAAATCGACGCCGTAGGCCGTCATCGCGGCGCGGGTCTGGGCGGCGGGCATGACGAGCGCGAACAGACACTGAACCAACTGTTGGTGGAAATGGACGGCTTCGGCGACAATCAAGGCGTGATTATCATTGCCGCGACCAACCGCCCGGATATCCTTGACCCCGCGCTGTTGCGCCCGGGACGCTTCGACAGGCAAGTCGTTGTGGGTGTGCCGGACGTCAAGGGCAGAGAGGCGATTCTAAAGGTGCATACGCGCAAAAAACCGCTCGGCGACGACATCGACTTGAACGTTGTCGCGAAAACCACCGCAGGCTTTACCGGCGCGGATTTGGAAAATCTATCCAACGAAGCGGCGTTGTTAAGCGCACGGCGTGAGAAATTCGTGATTAACATGAAAGAATTTGAGGACGCGATTATCAAAGTC
>JAIRSR010000017.1 GCA_031255355.1 Clostridiales bacterium | reverse complement strand
GCGGCAAGCAAATATATTTTATACAGGAGGAATACTATGTCCAGAAAGAAAATTATCGCGGGGAATTGGAAAATGAACAAAACTCCGCAAGAGGCGGACGCGCTGATTGGCGCGTTGATTCCGGCGGTGGCTGACGCTGACGCTGATGTGGTGGTTTGTGTGCCGTATACGGCGTTGGCGGGGGTGACGGCGTTGACGAAAAACACGAATATCGCCGTTGGAGCGCAAAATATGCACTTTGAGGAAAAGGGCGCGTTTACCGGGGAAATCTCTGCGGATATGCTGTTGGCGCTTGGCGTGAAGTACGTGATTATCGGACATTCCGAGCGTCGGCAGTATTTTGGTGAAACGGACGCTTCGGTCAATAAAAAGACCCTGTTCGCGCTGGACAAGGGGCTGATTCCCATTGTTTGCTGCGGTGAAAGTTTGGAACAGCGCGAACTTGGCGTAACGAATGAGCACGTCCGTTTGCAGGTCAAGGCGGCTTTTCAAGGGATTACAGCGGAACGGGCGGCGGGCGTTGTGGTTGCCTATGAGCCTATTTGGGCAATCGGCACAGGGAAAACCGCTACGGCGGCGCAGGCGAACGAGGTTTGCGCGGTGATTCGCGGCGTAATCGGCGAACTCTACGGCGCGGCGACTGCCGGCGCGGTTCGGATTCAATACGGCGGGAGCATGAACGCGGCGAACGCGGAGGAACTTTTGGCGCAGTCTGATATTGACGGCGGCTTGATTGGCGGCGCGTCGCTGAAAGCGGAGGATTTTACCGCCATTGTAAAAGCGGGTTGACACGCGTGAAAAAAATTGACGCGGGCGGGCAAACGCGGTTTACATTCGCGTGTTCGGCGCGTCGGAGGGGTACCGGATATGGAAAAAAAACTTGTTACGCTTATCATACTTGACGGCTACGGACAGACGGAGGAGGACGCGGGCAACGCGATTCGCGCCGCTTACACGCCTAATATGGACGGTTACACGGCAAACTCCCCGCACTGCGTGATTCATTGCAGTGGTATGGATGTTGGGCTGCCCGACGGACAAATGGGAAATTCCGAGGTTGGGCATACCAATATCGGCGCGGGGCGAATCGTCTATCAAGAACTGACCAGGATTACGAAGTCCATTCAAGACGGTGATTTTTTCACTAACGAGGCGTTGCTCGGCGCGGTTGAGAACTGCAAAAAGCACAATTCCGCGCTGCATTTGGCGGGGTTGCTCTCCGACGGCGGGGTACATAGCCACAATACGCACCTTTACGCGCTTTTGGCGTTCGCGAAGCAAAACGGCTTAGCGCGGGTATATGTGCATTGCCTGTTGGACGGGCGCGACGTGCCGCCCTCGTCGGGCTTGGAGTACGTCAACGCGCTTGAGGGGAAAATTGCAGAAATCGGCGTCGGGAAAATTGCGACGGTTATGGGGCGGTATTACGCTATGGACCGCGATAACCGTTGGGAGCGCGTAGTTACGGCGTATGACGCTATGACCTCCGGCAAGGGGAACTTTGCCGAGAGCGCGGCGGCGGCGGTGGAACAGTCCTACGCGGACGGCGTAACGGATGAGTTTGTCGTTCCGACCGTTGTGGCGGGGGGCGCGGCAATCGGGGAGAATGACAGCGTTATTTTCTTTAACTTCCGTCCCGACCGCGCGAGGGAAATCACGCGGACGATTGTTGACGCGGAGTTTAACGGCTTCCCGCGCGCGCGGGGGTACTTCCCGACCTACTATGTTTGCTTCACGCAATACGACGCGGAAATGCCAAACACGCGGGTTGCGTTTCAGCCGGCTTCCCTCGAAAATACTTTCGGGGAATACATCAGCAAACAGGGGCGGACGCAACTTAGAATCGCGGAAACGGAAAAATATGCCCATGTGACGTTTTTCTTTAACGGCGGGGTGGAGGCGGTTTGCGGCGGGGAGGACAGGGCTTTGATTCCGTCGCCCAAGGTCGCGACCTATGACATGAAGCCGGAAATGAGCGCCTACGAGGTGGCGGATGAGTGTGTGCGGCGCATAGACAGCGGAAAATACGACGCTGTGATTTTGAACTTCGCCAACTGTGATATGGTGGGGCATACAGGCGTGTTCGAGGCGGCTGTGGCTGCCGCAGAAGCGGTGGATGAGTGCCTTGGCAAGGTCGTCAGCGCGGTAACGCGGCAAAATGGCGCGGTGATTGTGACCGCCGACCACGGAAACGCGGAGCAAATGCTGGAAGCGGACGGCAGTATCCGCACCGCGCATTCGACTAACCCTGTGCCGTTGCTGTTGATTGGCGGCGGCGGTGTGCGCTTGCGGGAAAGCGGCAGGCTTGCGGATATTGCGCCGACGATGTTGGAACTTATGGGATTGCCTGTGCCGTCCGAAATGACAGGGGAAAGTTTGTTGGAAAAGTAACCGGATAAAAATGATTTTATATAAGTAGTTCTAAAATAAAAAAGGAGTGGTTAAGTTGAAGCAGGAAATTTTAATCGAAAATGTGTGGGCAAGGGAAATTATGGATTCCAGAGGGAATCCTACCGTAGAGGTCGAAGTTATGGTAGAGGGTGGCTTTGTCGGCAGGGCGGCGGTGCCGTCCGGCGCGTCCACGGGCGCGTTTGAGGCGGTGGAACTGCGCGACGGCGACAAGGGGCGTTACCTCGGCAAGGGTGTTTCCAAGGCGGTGGACCACGTCAATGATGAAATCGCCGACGCGGTAATCGGCATGAACGTGTTGGACCAAATCGCGATAGACAAAACCATGATCGCGCTTGACGGTACGCCGAACAAGGGACGGCTTGGCGCGAACGCGATCCTCGGCGTATCGCTCGCCGCCGCGAAAGCCGCCGCAGAAGCCCTCGGCGTATCGCTTTACAACTACATTGGCGGGTGCAACGCGAAAGTGCTTCCCGTGCCGATGATGAACATCATCAACGGCGGCAAACACGCCGATAACAGCGTGAACATACAGGAATTTATGATTATGCCGGTCGGCGCGGGTTCCTTTAAGGAAGCGTTGAGGAATTGCGCGGAGGTGTTCCACAACCTCAAATCCGTACTCAAGGCAAAGGGATACAGCACCGCTGTCGGCGACGAGGGCGGCTTCGCGCCTAACCTCAAGAGCGACGAGGAGGCTATCCAAGTGATTCTTGAGGCGGTGGAAAAGGCGGGATTTAAGCCGGGTGAGGACTTCCGCATCGCCATTGACCCCGCCGCGACGGAAATGTATGAGGAAGCAAAGGCGAAGGGGCAAGAGGGCAGTTACTACTTCTGGAAAAGCGACATCATGTACACCAAACGGCAGATGGTGGATTATTGGATTACCCTTGCGGAAAAATACCCGATTATCTCATTAGAGGACGCGGTAGCGGAGGAGGATTGGGAAGCGTGGGGGATGCTGACAAAGGCGCTCGGCGATAAAATCCAACTTGTGGGCGCCGATTTGTTTGTCACCAACACGGAACGTCT
>JAIRSR010000108.1 GCA_031255355.1 Clostridiales bacterium | reverse complement strand
GCGGTTTTCTCGAAGCGGTCTACGGACACCATATTGATACACCCGCTGATGACTACGGGAATGAGAAGTACGGCAAAATAGGACAGCATAAACTTCAACCGCACCGCGCCTATCGCGCCGAACGCGGGCGCAATGCCGCCCGAATACCGCGCGGAGGCGTAGCGTCTAAGCCGGCGATCCGCAATTCCCCCGCAAACGCCTATCGGCACCGCGAGCAGTACCAACCACAAAAACCCGCCGTGAACCGCCGCCCCGACTGCCGCCGCGACGGTCAAAAGCACCCCGCACACCGCAACCTTTGCCGCGCCGAAGCGACGGAACGCCTTTTCGCACACCAGCGCGGACGCAAGCCCCGCCGCGAGGAGGATCGGCAAGTGGATCCCCCCGAAATCGGGTGCGCCGTAACGGATTAGCAAAACGTACAAACTAAACAGTAAAAACGTAACCAATAGACACTCTCCTCGAAAGACCGTATTCCAACCGAAGCCGCGTCCCCCAACCGCTCCGCTTATCCGTTCGCCGCAGCGGTGACGCGGAACCGCGCTGTCATGGCGCGTTGCGGCGCGATGGCGGTTAGGTCTATCAGGTAGACGCTCACCTTGCCCATAAAGTTATTTTCGTATTTTTCCTCACTGACGGACGGCGTGAACCGCTCCGCGTCGTACTCCAAGACGGCGTCGCGCCACACCAATTTCCCCGCTTCCGGCGCGGGCATTTCATAGGACACAAAACGCTCTACAATCGCGCTCGGCTGCTGTTCCAGCGCGTACTCGTCGGTGATGATCACGCTGTGTTCCAACGCTTCAAACGTTCTGACGAGGCTTCCCTTTTCGCCGTAAGCGCCGAGTATGTCTGCGGTAAAAGTATCCCCGCTTTGGCTGACCTGTTCCGCGCGGTACTCCGCGCCCGCCCGCTGATAGCCGCCGTTGATGATTGGTACGCTATGCCCTTGCGAGCCGTTGCCGAGCATGGTATAGCGCGTTTCCGCCGAAAAATACTGTTTGGTGTACACGCCCACGCCGATGTCGCACAGCACCTGCCTGCCGTTGACGCACAGCAGAAAACTGCCTATATCGTTGTGGTTATGCGGCTCCGCGTTATGCCCGCCTTTCGCGGCGAGGGAGTACGCGCCGTTTTCGCGGAGGAACCACTGCGCGTCGGGGAGGTAACAGTTCGACAGGGGCAACTCCGTTTCATTTTCGGACGGGTCAAAGTAAAGGAACCCGCGCACCATAGAGGAAAACCGCAACCGCGCAAGGGGCAGTGCCTGTGACAGCGGCGGCAATTTCACCAAATCGCCGTAAATTTTTTTAAGGTAATGTCCCAGCCAAGGGTCGTAAAGCGCGTTGGGCTGCGCGTCGGCAAAGGTGACGGTGATGCCCCCTCTAAGGCTTGATTTTTGGAAAAACGCCGCGATATTCGCCACTTTTTCGTCCTTGAAAATTTCCAAAGCGTTCGGGTCCGTACCGACCAACAGTTCATGGTACATCACGAACATACCGAAGCCGTAGATCCAATAGGATAAGCCCTCCAAACACGCGCCGTCGCCGCCGAAACTTTCCAAAAAGCAGTCCATAGCGGCATCAAGCCTTTGCCGCGCTTGCGGGAACAGTTCCGGCGCGAGGTACAAAAACGCGCCCGCGACTTGACACGCGCACACCGCCGCCCAATTAGAGCGGGCGGTTTCCCACCAATAGACGGGCGTTTCCAAAAACCGCGCGATAACGCGCCTGTGTACCTCGTATTTCACTCTGTTGACGACCGCCGCGTCAAGTTGGTCGCCGAGCAGCGTGATGATTTCGCTCAAGACAAAGCCTGTTTCAGAGGCGAACAGGTCGATTGCCTTGATTTGCCCCTCCGCGTCCGACGCGTGAATGTGCGCGGGTACGCACCAACTGTACTCGTCACAGATTGCCCAGATGAGGTCTTGCATATACACGCGGTATTGCTCCTCACCGTGAATCAGAAACATCACCGCCGCCGCCGCGAGTTGCCGCCGCCGCGCGTGGTAGCCGTCTTCAAAGGTCTTGCGGTCGCCCGTTTCAAAATAAATTTTGAAATCGCTGTACCGCGCGGGGTGGGCGGGTTTGCCGCATAAGTTCGCGTACACTTCCGCAAGCGCGTCGCGGAAATTTTTGTACTTGCCGTCCGTTTTTACCGTACTCCAAAACGCTGCATCATAGGTCAACATGAGTATTCCTTCCTTTTCTGTTAGAAATTGATGTTGCCGGATAAGTCTGCCGGACCTGTTCGCTAACCCTGCGTGAGCGGATAGGTCTATCTATGAGAATTATCGCATTTTTCGGGTAGTTTGTCAATAACCAAACCTACATTAAAATGTGTATTTTCACGGATTTCAAAATAATATATTTGTATTGCGGTAAATTTTCCGTCGGGAACCTCCCGGTTCGCCGCCGCGCCGGAGTTTTTTCCAAGCCCGAAAAACCCTTATTCCATGCGGTTTTCCGTACGCGCCGCGTGAAAACGCCGCCTAAAACTTGACGAAAACGCTTTTTTTTATTATAATAAACCTATTCTGAAATCATTCCGCGCTGTCGGCGCGGTTTGGGAGGTTGATAAAATGATAGTGATTTTGAAGCCGCATACCGACGACGGGCAAATTTCCCGCGTGTTAGACGCACTGAAGCAATACGACGTAGCCTTTAACGTATCCAAGGGCGAAACCGTTACCGTGATCGGGCTTGTAGGCGATACCAGCGCGGTAGACCGCGAAAAGATAAGCACAAACCCCTTTGTAGAGCGGGTCATGATTGTATCCGAGCCGTTCAAAAAAAGCAACCGAAAGTTCCACCCGGAAAACACTGTGGTAAACGCGGGCGGGCGGGAAATCGGCGGGCGGACGCTTGCCGTAATCGCGGGGCCGTGTTCGGTGGAAACGCGGCCGCAAATTATCGGCATAGCGGAGGCGGTACGGCAAAGCGGCGCGTCGTTCCTGCGCGGCGGCGCGTTTAAGCCGCGTACTTCCCCCTACGCGTTCCAAGGGTTGGAAGCGGAGGGCTTGGAGTTGCTGAAAGCCGCGCGGGAACAAACAGGCTTGCCGATTGTCACGGAAATCATGTCCCCAAAGTTGGTGGAACGCTTTGACGCGGACGTGGACGTGATACAAATCGGGGCGCGGAATATGCAGAATTTTGATTTATTAAAAGAGGTAGGCAGGACGAAAAAGCCGATACTGCTCAAAAGGGGGGCGGCAAACACCGTGGAGGAATGGCTCATGTCCGCAGAGTATATCATGGCGGGGGGCAACTCCGGTGTAATCCTGTGTGAGCGGGGCATACGCACCTTTGAAACGTACACCCGAAACACGTTAGACCTTAGCGCGGTTCCCGTCGTGAAAAGACTTTCTCACCTGCCTGTGATTGTAGACCCGTCCCATGCCACGGGCGCGAGTTGGCTGGTCGCGCCCCTCGCGAAAGCGGCGGTGGCGGCGGGCGCGGACGGCGTAATCATCGAGGTACACGACGACCCGGCGCGCGCGCTTTGCGACGGACCGCAATCAATCACCCCTCCCGCGTTCGCGGAAATCATGGTGCAACTCAAGGCATACGCGGCGTTAGAGGGCAGGACGCTATGAGGGAATTAACCGTTACCATAGTCGGCTTGGGGCTGATCGGCGGGAGCGTAGCGCGGAGCCTAAAGCCGCGTGTCAAGACGTTGTACGCGGTAGACCAAGACGCAAGCGTCCTAAACTTCGCGGCAGAGCAAGGCGTGATTGACGCGGCAACCGAAAACCCCATACCGCTCAGCGACGTGGTCATTTTATGCGTGTATCCGTCGGCGGCGGAGGCGTTTTTGCGTGACAACGCGGAAAATTTCAAAGACGGCGCGGTCGTAACCGATGTGGTTGGCGTAAAAGCACCTTTGGCGCGGCTGTACAACCGCTTAAAGCCGCGTTTTGCCTATATCGGCGGTCACCCTATGGCGGGGCGGGAAACGTCGGGGTTCCTCAACGCCTCTGATGATTTATTTTCGGGCGCGAGTTTCATCATCACCGCGCCGAACGACGCGGAGGAGCGGCACATCGCCCTTGTGGAGGAGATCGCGGCGGCAATCGGGTGCGGACGCGTCCTCCGCGCGACGGTAGAGGAACACGACCAAATCATCGCGTACACCAGCCAACTGCCCCATGTCATAGCGGCGGCAATGTGCGATACGCCAATGTTTGTCAAGCACAAGCACTTCACCGGGGGGAGTTTTGAGGACGTGACGCGGGTGGCGAAAATCAATGAAACTCTTTGGACGGAACTTTTCCTCGCGAACGGAGAGTACCTCGTCGGTGAAATCGACAGGTTTACACACTCCGTCGGCATGTTGCGGGACGCGGTTGCCCGGCGCGACGGCGAAGCGCTGCGGCAGTTTTTGCGCCGCGCGAGGCAGGACAAGGAGATGATAGAACATGCGTAGGCTTCATGTGGATTTAGGGGAAAGGGGCTATGACATTATCATAGACAGGGGCATGATCGCGCGGGGCGGGATTGCGGAATATCTTTCCTCCCCCGGCGGCAAAACGGCGGTCATCACGGACGAAAACGTTGATAAATACTACGGAAACGCCGTGACAAGCGCGTTACGGGGCACCGCCGCGAAGTTAGTCCTCCCCGCAGGGGAAGCGACGAAGTCCTTTGAAACACTGCAAACGGTGTATGAGTTTTTATTTGACTTCCAAATTACGAGGAGTGATTTGATTATCGCCCTCGGCGGCGGCGTAATCGGCGATTTGACAGGCTTCGCGGCGGCAACGGCGTTGCGCGGTGTGCCGTATGTGCAGATTCCCACCTCTTTGTTGGCGCAAACGGATAGTTCCGTCGGCGGCAAAACGGCGGTCAATACGGCGCGGGGGAAAAACCTCGTCGGCGCGTTTTATCAGCCGCGGGCGGCTCTGATTGACACGGACTGCCTAAAAACCCTGGATGACAGGACGTTTGCGGACGGCATGGCGGAGGTCATCAAATACGGCTGTATCCGTGACGAAAAACTGTTTGACGACCTCGCGCGGGGGGAGATTGCCGAACACATGGACGACATTGTCACCCGCTGCTGTGACGTCAAACGCGCCGTTGTGGAGGGGGACGAGTTTGACACCGGAGAGCGCATGATTCTCAACTTCGGGCATACCCTCGGTCACGCCGTGGAAAATTACTACAATTACCAAAAGTACACCCACGGTGAGGCGGTCGCCGTAGGCATGTACAATATATCGCTCGCAGGGGAAAGGATCGGCGTTACCCCGCGCGGCACCGCCGAAAAAATCAAGCGTGTGCTGACGAAATACCGTCTGCCCTACGCGCTGGACGTTGACGCGGCGGCGTTGCGCGGCGCGATGGCGTTGGATAAAAAATCCACGGGCGGCGGCGTGAATATCATTCTGCTGGACCGTATAGGCCATGCGGTGATACGGAATATGCCGAAAAATGAGGTGTTTCAATGAAAAGTGTAACCATAACTCCGTCAAAACTCAACGGAAGCGTTACCGTGCCGCCGTCCAAATCGCTCAGTCACCGCGCCGTCATTTGCGCGGCGTTGGCGGGAGGGGTTTCCGAAATCTCCAACATCGGCGCGTCGGACGATATTGACGTGACCATTGAGGCAATGTCCATGCTCGGCGCGGTAATCAAAAGGGACGGCGACCGCCTCATCATCGACGGCGGCGGTACGCTGAAAACGGACGGCCCTCTGACGCTTGACTGCGGCGAGAGCGGCTCTACACTGCGCTTTCTGATTCCCGTCAGTCTGCACTGCGGGGACCCCGTCACCTTTGTTGGCAGAGGACGGCTTCCCAACCGCCCTTTGGACACCTTTTTCCCCATATTCAACCGCGCGGGGGTGCCGTATGAGTGCGGCGGCGGCGGTACGCTTCCTTTGACGGTGGGCAGGGGTGATGTAAGCGGTATGATTGAGATCGAGGGCAGTATCAGCAGTCAGTTTATCAGCGGGCTGCTTATGGCGCTTCCCCTTTACCCCTCAAAAAGCGAAATCCGCGTTACCACGCCGCTGGAATCCCGGGGATACGTGGATATGACGATAGACGTGATGCGGAAGTTCGGCATAGAGGTGTACAACAACAACTACCACACGTTCAAGGTACCGGGGGGGCAAAAATACAAGCCTGCGGATTACACCGTCGAGGGCGATTTCTCACAAGCGGCGTTTTTCCTCGCGGCGGGCGCGTTGGGGAGTTTCGTTGTGTGCAAGGGGTTGAACCCCGATAGTTTGCAAGGCGATAAGGCAATCGTGGACATTATCAAAAACATGGGCGGCAGTATTGTAGCGGAACAGGACGGTATTGCCGCGCTTCCGTCCCAACTGCGCGGTTGTGTGATAGACGCGGCGCAAACGCCCGATTTGGTACCCGTGGCGGCGGTGCTCGGTGCGCTTGCGGAGGGCGAAACGGTCATCAACAACGCCGCGCGGCTGCGGTTAAAGGAAAGCGACAGGCTGTCCGCTGTAGCGGAGCAACTCAACGCGCTTGGCGCGACGGTGCTGGAAAAAAACGACGGTTTGATCATCGAGGGAATCGGGAAACTCGGCGGCGGCACGACCAACGGCTGTAACGACCACAGGATCGCGATGGCGGTGGCGGTCGCGTCAACGCGCTGTGATGAGGAAATCGTGCTGAACGGCAGTGATTGTGTGCGCAAGTCCTATCCTCGGTTTTGGCGCGACTTTGAAACGCTGGGAGGGAAAATAGATGAGTGGAATGTGGGGGAATCACTTTAGAATAGCGATATTCGGCGAATCCCACGGCAAAGCGGTCGGGGTCACGGTACACGGACTTCCCGCAGGGATCGCGGTGGACGAAGATTTGATTCGGCGTGAACTGCGCCGCCGCGCGGGTGGGTACGACCAATTCTCTACCCCGCGCCGCGAAGCGGATGAATTTCAGATATTAAGCGGAATCTTTGAGGGCAAAACGGCGGGTTCGCCGATTTGCTGCGTGATTCCCAATACCGATGTTCGCTCCAAGGATTACGATAAAATCAAAGCGTACATGCGTCCGTCCCACGCCGACTATACGGCGCGTGTGAAGTATGACGGATATAACGATTACCGTGGCGGCGGGCATTTTTCGGGACGGGTTACGGCGGGTTTGGTCGTCGCGGGCGCGTTGGCGAAAACCTATCTGAACCTGCGCGGCGTGACGGTGGCGGGGGAGATTACGGACGGCGGCTTGGACGAAAAAATAACAGCGGCAAAGGCGGCGGGCGACAGCGTAGGCGGCGTGGTGCGGGTGACGGCGGCGGGGGTCGCGGCGGGGGTTGGAGAGCCGTTTTTCGACAGCGCGGAAAGTATCATCGCGCACCTGTTGTTTTCCGTCCCCGGGGTAAAGGGCGTGGAGTTCGGCACGGGCTTCGCTTTGGCGCACATGCGGGGAAGCGAGGCGAACGACGCGATTTATACGGAAAACGGCAGGATTCTGACACGCACGAACCACAGCGGCGGCATCAACGGCGGCATCACAAACGGTATGCCGTTGGTGGTACAGGCGGCGTTTCGCCCAACGCCGACCATAGCCGCAACGCAGGACACGGTGGACATCACGGCTATGGAAAACGTCGCCTACGCCGCAGAGGGCAGGCACGACCCCTGCATCGCGCGGCGCGCCGTGGTAGTCGCCGAAAGTGCCGTGGCAATAGGGCTTGCGGAGTTGATGCTGTAAAAATTTTTGAAGCGGGTGCGGATATGAATATCAACGAAACACGAAACGAGATCGACAAAATAGACGGCGAAATCGCGCGGCTTTTTGAACGGCGTATGCTGGCGGCGGGTAAGATTAGCGCGTACAAAAAGGCGAACCGGCTGCCCCTGTACGATGCCTCGCGTGAGCGGGACGTGATCGAGGGACGCGCGGCGGCGGCAAGCGACGCGCTTCGGCAATACGTGAAGCAACTGTTTCAGACGCTGACGGCGTTAAGCAAGGGCTATCAACTGCAAAGCGTTTTGGAGAAAAACATTGTGCTGATTGGCATGATGGGGAGCGGGAAGTCCGAAAAAGGCAGGCTTTTAGCGGAAAGGGCGGGAATGCGCTTTATCGACTCGGATGAGGAAATCGCGCGGGAACAGGGGATGACGGTTCCTGAAATTTTCGCGCAGTACGGCGAGCGGGAGTTCAGATTGTTGGAAAGTAAAAAAATCGCGGAAATCGCCGCGCTGAAGCGGCATGTGATCGCGACGGGCGGCGGCGTTCCGCTCTGTGACGGCAATATGGAAAAACTCAAGGAGGGCGGCGTGGTGGTGTTCTTGCACCGCGACATAGACGAAACCGCGCGGACGCTCGGCACGGCGGGCAGACCGCTGCTCCAAGACGGCGCGGAGGTTCTGTACGCGCTGTACCGCGACAGGCTTCCGCTGTACCGCAAATGGCGCGACGTCGAATGTTGCGCAAGCGGCGCAATCAGCGCGGCAGTGGACGAAGTGATTACCG
This sequence comes from Clostridiales bacterium, assembly GCA_031255355.1. Taxonomy (GTDB): domain Bacteria; phylum Bacillota; class Clostridia; order Monoglobales; family Firm-18; genus JAIRSR01. The sequence continues at coordinate 2,446 of JAIRSR010000108.1, read as the reverse complement.
CGCTGTTTGAATACGCGATTGCATAGACCATGCCCATTCACCACGCATGGCGCGAAAATAGTATTTTTGTCACGGCATAGGGGAAAAAGCAAGCAATTCCGGCGTTTTAGAGAACACTGCCAACCGCGCGAACCCCGATTTTAGAAAACAATAATACAAATTGTTAAAAAAATCTGTTGACTTTTTTTCGATTTGTGGTAAAATAAAAGCAGATGATAGGTGAAACCGCTTCGCGGTTAGCCGAAAATTTAGCTAATGAAATAGCCGCATCCCTGGCTGAGGGCGGCTATTTCGTGTTTATAACGAAGTTCAAAATCGCGAGTACAACCGAGAGAATCAAAATAATTACTCTGAGTATGTAATCCGTTCTCATGAACACCACCTCCTTTCGGAGTATGGCTAACCGCTCCACTATCACCCATCATCTGCGAACCATTTTAATTGATTTTTTTTGTTTTGTCAAGACGTTTTTTTACATAACGTCTTGTTTTTTTGTCGTTTTTTGCAAATTCCCCCGCACCTCCGGCGGTTACTCGAACAGTCCCAGCCGCCGAATCCAATCGATCAACTCACGCATATTTTTTGCGCCTAATTTTTTCAAAATCCGTGAGGACATCATGCGAATGGTTTCGATTTCCACTACCCGCGCGTTTGCCAACTCACGGTAACTTTTGCCGTTATATATTTCGCGGAGCAGTTTGAACTCGCCCTTGGACAGTTGCATCATGGTATCCAAAATCGAAACAAAGGACATCCGTCTGCCGTTGTTCAAGGCGGTATGCTTCGCGATTCCGCTCACCAGCGTCAGGTCAATCATATACCGTCCGCAATGCACGTCGCGGATGGTGCGGATCAACTCCTCGTCGGGAAAGGTTTTCATGACGTAACCGCTCGCGCCGCTAATCACCGCCCACAGGACGTGCGCCAGCGCGTCGGAGTTGGTCAGCATGATGATTTTCAGCGCGTCATGCTCCGCTTTGAGCGTATCGATAATTTCCAACCCCTTGGTCTGCGTTTCCATTTGAATATCCAAAAGAAGCACGTCCGGCTGTTCCCGCCGAATCAGACCAACGCAATCCGCCGCCTTTTGCACCGTGCCGCACACGGTAATATCCTCCTCTTTTGTCAGGAGGATGGACAAGCCCTCGCATAAATAAACCGAGTCGTCGCATATGGCCACCCGAATCGCTTCCATAACACTCACACTCTTTCCTGTTTGCCGTTTTTCATGCGCGGGAACAGCAGTTGAACGGCGGTGTATTTCTCCGGCTCACTGCTTACGTGGATTTCGCCGTTGAAGCAGGACACCACATTGTTTACATAACTTAGCCCCACGCCGCTGATAATGCGGCTTTTTGTGGAGAAAAACTCCTTAAAGATGTGCTTAATGACGCCCTTATCAATGCCGCAACCGTTATCCGTTATGGTGATAATGCAAAAATCCAAATCAAGTTCCGCGACGATTTTAATTTGCGGCTCCTCGGGCGCCGCCGTTTCGATCGCCTCCGCCGCGTTGGTGAAAATATTGACAAACGCCTCTTTCATATGGTATTCATCACCGTAGATATAAATTTCCCCCGCCGCGTACTTCCGTATCAGGGTAATGCCCGGCAAACCGCCCAACTGACGGATTGCCGCCTCCGCGCAACCGATGAGGTCAATCGCGTCGATACTCGCCTTGATTCCCCTTAGCATTTTTACCGACCGGTCAATCGCGTCCAACTGCTCCTGCGCGATGTCACGGCTGCGGGTGAGATACGCCGCCGCCGCGCCGCTCACGCCCGGCTCGTCCGCCGCCAATTGATTGAAGCGGCGAATCCCCAAAAGCGCGTTTTTGTACGTGTGCAGCAACATAATCGTATTGTTGCTGTACATCATGCTGTCCTTGATCGTCTTATGCCTGCCGGAAAGCGCGAACAATTTATACGGACGGTAGTATAAAATCAGTATAATAATCAACATCAGTATACTGATGAACAGCACGGAAGTGGTCGCGTACGCGGGGGAGTCAGAGATAGAATTCGGATAGCCGATAAAATTCACGTTGGTAAGGAAAATATCCCGCAAAGTGCCGAAAACAAAGGTGAAATAGACCAATAGATTGATCAGGCAAAGGCAGACCCCGCCGATTACGGCATACTTTTTCTTAATATCCAGCATTTGCCCAAAGTACGTGCGCAAAAGGTGATAAAACGGAAACAGCGTATAAAACAGCATAATCGCGGCAATCAAGACGTTTTGCGCGGCGATATACCCCTTTTGCGTCAAGCGGGGATTGAAACTGACCGCGAATTGGTACAGCGCGGGCTTCACCGCGTAACTGTTGATTGCGACAAATAAAATAATAGGCACACACAGCGCGAAAATGTGCAACCTTCGGAGTTTTTTGAACACCGTCACAAACAGCACGTTCGTCAGTAAAAACGCGGCGAAACACACACTGTAC
>JAIRSR010000100.1 GCA_031255355.1 Clostridiales bacterium | reverse complement strand
CGCCTCCTCCTCCAACTCCTGTTCGATTACCTTGAGTTTCGCGCTTTTTTCCTCGGCAACCTCCGCGAGTACGGCGTTGCGCTTTTCCTCCGCTTCCCGCATTACCATAAGTTCAAAATTTACTAATTTTGTATCTGAAACATCCATAAAGCATACATTCCTTTCCGTTAGGGCAAGTTCAAAAAACGCGCCGCGCGTCTTTCGGCGGGCTATATTTTCAGCCCGATCGCCTCACGAACGTATTTCGTGATGAAATCGTCCGATTTCCCCATACCGTGGCGGTCCGGGATTTCGACAATCAGCGGAAGCCGCCGGTTGAGTTTAATCTCCGCGACGTACTCCGGCGCAAGTTGCGAAAGTTTGACCGTAATCAAAATAATACCCGTCTCCGCGTCGGCGGCGGCGTCTTGCAGAGCGCGTTTGAAGTCCTCGCGCTCGTGGACGACAACCCCCTCGATTCCCGCCAGCCGCATACCGATTTGTGTATCAATATTATCACTTATGAGAAAGATTTTCACCGTTCCACCTACCTCCTGCGGTTACATACCGCCTAAGATGGTAAAGGAAATCAACAAGCCGTACAGCGCGATTCCCTCCGCAAGCGCAACGAAAATCAACGCCTTGCCCATCACCGCCGCGTCCTCGGAGATCGCGCCGATTGCCGCCGAAGCGGATGCCGCCACCGCGATTCCCGCGCCGATTGCCGCCAAGCCGGTAGAGAGCGCCGCCGCGATATAGCCCATGCCGGACGCGCCGCCCGCCGCCGTTGCCGCCGCTTCGTCTGCGGACACGCCGCCGTCGAGCATCACTACGGCAGTCACCGCCAAAATCGCCAAAAAGCCGAAAATATTTACGCCAAGTGCCGTTTTCATCTTTTTGCCGGACAACTTAAACCCGAAGTGAAGCACTGACGGCGTGAGAATCAAAACCAAGATTGCCAATACAAGTACGATACCTTTCATTTTTATTCCTCCGATTCACATTTTTTTCACATTACTTTTGATTGATGACACGCGGGGCAAACGGCTTGCCGTCGCCCGTAAAGTAGCGGCTGAACATCTCGTAAAATTCAAGCCGCAACACTTGAATCGCCACCAGAAGCCCCTCCAAGCCCAACACGATTACATTCCCGACGACCAAAATCAGCACTTTCCCCACGGTAAGCCCCGCAAGCGAATGTTGCTGCACCCGCGCCAGCGTGTAGACCACCATCATCATTCCCGCGTGGTTTAGGGCGAACGCGCCGACGCGGATAAACGAAATGGTATTGGTAATATATGAGAGGATCAGTTCAAACACCTCAAAAAAAGTTTCGAGGAAGAACTCTCCCTTATTTTTGGGCATCCAATCCTTGCGCCGCGCCAAAAGCCGCGAGAGCGGTTCTTTGAGGAATACGGCAACAAGCGGAAGCGCGACGAATACCGCGATATACCACAACGCCATGATGTTATTCCCCGCCACCAGGGACACACCGCCGATAATCACCGCCCAATAGAACACAAACCCCGCTACGCCGTTCGCGTCAAAGAAAATCCGCGCCGGGTCTTTCTGCTTGATACCGTTCGCGATATTAAAAATCATCGCGATTCCAACGACCACCGCGCCCATAGCGACCGCCGCCAACAGCGTCCGCATCATGTTTTCCGGCGCCATCGGCTTATACATAAAGCCAAACTCTAATTCAAAGCCGAACACGCTCCCGAACAGCAAGCCGAAAAACGCGGCGGAAATGCCGCAGATTTTCAGTATCGGCCCAATAAAGTTGCCCCGCGCCTGCAAAAACGCGCCAATCAACGCCAACACAATCCCCTGCCCCGCGTCGCCGTACATCATGCCGAACATCAAACTGTAGGTCAATGCGAACAGCGCGGTTGGGTCTAACTCGTTATAGCCGGGCAAACCGTACATTTTCACAAAACTTTCAAACGGTCGGAACAGCCAATGGTTTTTGAGTTTTGTCGGCGGCTTGAGGTGCTTCGCCATGTCCGGCTCCTCAAATAAAAGCGTCACGCGCGGTTCCGGCGCCATAAGCGCCGCGAGATTGTCCGCCTCACTGACGGGAACCCAGCCCGCGATATAAAAGGAATCCCGCGTATGCGCGGCGTATTTGCGCACGTTGAACGCCTCGTGACGGTAGTACGCGCCCCGATAGGCACGTTCCAGCCGCTCCCGCTCCCGCTCCGCCAGACGCGCGGCGGCACGCTCCAACTCGTTCAGCCGCTGATGAATTTCAACATTTTCCGCAAGCAGGCTCATGAGTACTTCCGCAGGCGTTCCCGACGCTTTGTCCGAGATTCTCATGCGCTCAAAATACAGCGATGAAAATATCGCGTCCACTTTCTCATGCACGGAATCCGGTGCGCAGTAAAGTCCGTACACCGCGTCCCTGTCCTCGCCGAACTTAAAGAAAAACGCCGAGGAGTACGCGCTGAGGTACTCCGTTAGTTTCTTATACGATTCCCCCGGCATTCTGCCGAATCGGATTTTGATGTGCTGAAAACTAAAAATTTCTTTCAGCGGCACGTCTACTCCCATAATATGCTCCACTTGCGTAATAATGCGCCCGTTTGCCTCTAACGCCGCCTCCAGATTGCCGCGCTCGTCCAAAATCGCGCGAATCTCGCCGCCCACTTGGTCGGCGTACACGTCAATCGCCTCTGCGGACATGGAATAATCGCCCTTGCAAACCGAGGAAACGTCCACCCCCGCCAACGCCATCGTGTCGCCGACTTTTTTCAAAAGCGGGCCGTAAGGGTTCCCCTCGGTGTAGGGATACAGCCCGGGCGTATCGACAAACACGCGGAACATATTTTCCAGATGAATGTTGTTGTCCACGACATAGCGCATGACCACCCTGTCAAATTCGGCTATCGGGCCTATGATGTTGATCAGTTTCATTTTTTCAACCGCCATCTTCTTCACCGCCGTCCCTGATGAGGTAACGCTCTATTTCGCCCGGGTCCAGACCGTAGCGTATTCCCTCGATAATTTTTATGATATTGCCCACTTCATTTTCCTTGATGTGGATATACCCGAGCATCGACACAATGGAAAAGGGCATCCGCCGCATATCGCGCAGCAGATTTTTGAAGATAAATTTGTAGCAGCGCCGCTCCATAAAGCCGCCGTCCCGCTCAAATACCGCGCCATACGGCGTATCCCGCAGCGCGGCGCGTGTTTCCTCCGGCGTTTTCGCCTCGACCAACGCGACCAACCGCGCGTGTTTTAGGCGGTACCTGCGCGGCAGGATAAACGAATAGATGATTTCTTTCGGCGTGTCAAAGTACGTCTTACACCGTATAATCCACATAATGTTCAGCAAATCCACCTCTGTGCCGAAAGATTTTTCCACCGCGCGTCTGTCGTTTTTTTCCAGCAGTTTGCCGATTAGTTTCCACGCGTAAGTGAAGTAATATACATCCAGCGTCATTTCAATATTAAAAATATTCAAATGCTCGGCGTTTGCCGTAAACGCCGATAAAACGCCGAAGTACGGGCTTCCCCTTAAATTTTCGATAAAGCGCGGAATGTTTTGCGAACGCGCCAACCGTTCCGGGTCTATCGTCATGTGCTTTTTGTAATACCCGTTCGTCCTGTCGGTAAACGCGGATAGCCGCCCGCTCTCTAACATACGAAGCATTTGTTTCAAAAGTTCAATTTCGTACCGCAGTATAAACACGCGGAAAAATTTTTTGTTATTGCCCTTTTCATAGCGGCATAATTTGACAAATTCCCGTTCCCACGCGTCTTGCAGGAGGGCTTCCAACTCCCCCCTGTGGATTTCCGCTTCCGAAACTTCCCGCAACGCCTTTCCGTAGGACGTGTGGTTTTTCAGATATGCCGCAGCGTCGTTCACGGAGGTTTTGGAAAGCAACGCCTTGTAATCCCCGCCGCTTAAAAAATTCCCCGACATCGCCTTGACTTTCGCGCACGCGCCGCTGTACTTAAACACCTCCGACAGCATAGGTCTCACTTCTTTCTGATGTTTTCATAGAGTTCCGCTTCCCACTTCGCGCGGTTGACTTGGAATAACTCCCGCAACGCGGCGATCCGCTGTACGCGGCGGGCTTCCAACGCCTCTGTTTGCCGCCGCTCGTCCTCCCGCTCCTCACCGTCAAACTGTGTGACCCGCGCGGTAATACGCTCCTCAATCCGCGCCGCAAGCCGCTCCCGCTCGCCGTCGATTTCCATCGGCAAGTCCCTCCTTGCCTTTGCCGCCTCGTCGGAAATGCTTTGCGCCGCTCTTTCAATTTCAATGATTTTATAAAGCACGGAATCCATTGGCTACACTTCCTTTTAATCAGTTGATCAGTTCATCAAGTTTTAATTTTTCAGACTGTGCATAGGCGCGGGAATCCGTCCCCCCCTCGAAACGAACCCTCCGCTTGCGTATTCGCTGACCCGCATGACGGGTGCGCGTCCGAGCAACCCGCCGAACTCGATTATATCGCCCACCTTGGCATTCGGCGCGGGGATTACTCTGACCGCCGTTGTCTTTGAATTTATCACACCGATTGCCGCCTCGTCCGCGATGATCGCGGCAAGCGTTTCCGCAGTGGTATCGCCCGGCACCGCAATCATATCCAGCCCTACCGAGCAGACGCAAGTCATCGCCTCTAATTTTTCCAGCGAGAGCGCACCGCTTGCCGCCGCCTCAATCATACCCGCGTCCTCCGACACGGGTATGAACGCGCCGCTCAACCCGCCGACATACGACGACGCCATAATGCCGCCTTTTTTCACCGCGTCATTCAAAAGCGCGAGGGCCGCCGTCGTCCCGTGCGCTCCGCATTTTTCCAACCCCATCTCCTCCAGGATATACGCCACGCTGTCGCCTACCGCCGGAGTGGGGGCGAGTGATAAATCCACTATTCCAAAGGGCACACCAAGCCTGCGTGAGGCCTCTTGCGCCACTAATTGTCCCATTCGCGTTATTTTGAACGCTGTTTTTTTGATTGTTTCCGCGACCGCGCCAAACTCCTTGCCGCGTACTTCCTCTAAAGCGCGTTTCACCACGCCCGGGCCGCTCACGCCGACGTTGATTACACTTTCCCCCTCGCCAACGCCGTGGAACGCCCCCGCCATAAAGGGATTGTCCTCCACCGCGTTCGCGAACACCACCAACTTCGCACAGCCGATCCCGCCGTATCCGCGCGTCAACTCCGCCGTTTGTTTCACCGCGCCGCCCATTTCCAAAACAGCGTCCATATTGATTCCCGCCTTTGTGGAAGCCACGTTTACCGACGCGCAAACCCGCTCTGTCGCCGCAAGCGCGTACGGGATACTACGGACGAAACGCCGTTCCCCCTCCGTATAGCCCTTGTGTACCAAAGCGGAAAAGCCGCCGATAAAGTTCACGCCCGTTTCCGCCGCCGCCCTGTCCAACGCTTCGGCGAACTTCACGTAATCCGCGTTTTGACACGCCTCCGCGACCAACGATACCGGCGTCACCGATATGCGCTTGTTGATAATGGGGATTCCGTACTCGCGTTCTATCGCCTCGCCTGTTTTGACAAGGTCACACGCGCGGCGGGTGATTTTGTCGTAGATTTTCGCACATGCTCTTTCGGTGTTTTCGTCCGCGCAGCCGAGCAGCGATATGCCCATTGTAATGGTGCGTATATCAAGATTTTCTTCCGAAATCATTTTAATCGTTTCGATGATTTCCCCCGGGTTAATCATGCTTCCCCCTCTTCCTCCGCGCACGGTAAAGTTAAATCCTGTGCATGGAATTAAATATATCCTCGTGTTGTATCCGAATCGACAGCCCGAGTTCGCCGCCCAGCCGGTCAAGTTTGTCCGCTAACTCGGCAAACTCGATTTTTTTCTCCGTAATATCGCAGAGCATAATCATGGTAAAAATATCCTGCATTGTGGTTTGTGTAATATCAAGTATATTCACGTTGTTATCGGCTAACAGCGCGGAAACTTTCGCGATAATCCCGCGCATATCCTTGCCGATGACCGTCATAACCGCTTTCATGCGCTTCCCCTCCTTTGACGTACCGCTTCGTACATTAAAATCCCCGCCGCGACTGACGCGTTGAGCGAGTTAATCTCTCCCGCCATTGGGATCGCGACCAAAAAATCACATTTTTCCGCAATCAGCCGCCCCATGCCGCCGCCCTCGCTGCCAACGACAATGCCGACCGCGCCGCGATAATCCGCTTTGGTGTAGCAAACCTCCGCGTTTTGGCTTGCGCCGTAAAACCAGACGTTCTTTTTCTTTAGGCGGTCTATCGTATCCGCAAGGTTGGACACCCGCGCCACAGGCGTATATTCCACCGCCCCCGCCGACGTTTTCGCGGCGACCTCCGTCAAACCCGCGCTGCGGCGTTTGGGTATAATCACGCCGTGCGCCCCCGCCGCGTTTGCCGTCCGCAGTACAGAGCCGAGGTTGTGCGGGTCTGTAATCTCGTCCAAAACAATAATGAACGGCGGTTCGCCCCGCTCCTCCGCGCGTTTGAGAATATCGTCCGGGCTGACGTACCCCCGCGCCGCCGCCATAGCGATCACGCCTTGGTGCGCCCCCGTTTCGGACATTCCGTTCAGTTTGGCGCGGTCTACCTCTAACAGCGGTATGCCGCGTTCGCGGGCAAGCGCCTTGATTTTGGCAATACTGCCCTCCGCGCCCCCCGCAATCAGGATTTTGTCAATCTCTCTGCCGGATTTGATCGCTTCGATTACGGGGTTTCTCCCCTCTATGTTCCCGCTCATGCCAGATGAAACTTGTCATGAATCGCTCTGACCGCGTTTTCCGCGTCCTTTTGGTCTATGAGGACGGATATTTTAATCTCAGAGGTAGAAATCATATGAATATTGATATTCGCGTCGTACAACGCCTCAAACATCAACGTCGCCACGCCGGGATTGCTTGCCATACCCGCGCCGACGACGGATACCTTGGAAACGTCCTTGGTATACTCCACCGACTGTACGCCGAGGTAGGAAAGATTCTCGTTCAGCACCGCCAAAGACGCTTCCAGATTGCTCTCGTCCACGGTAAAGGTGATGTCCTTGGTGTCCCCTCTGCCAATGGACTGCAAAATCACGTCCACGTTGATATTCTTTTTCGCCAGAAGTGAAAACACCTGAAACGCCCTGCCCGGGGTATTTTCTATATTGACGATTGAAATCCTTG
>JAIRSR010000095.1 GCA_031255355.1 Clostridiales bacterium | reverse complement strand
ACCGACCAAAACGGCGACCCGCTGCCGCCCGCCGCAACCGTAGGGGTTTTGCGCTATGACATTGTGCCGAAAAACACCGATTACACGGCATACGCGCCCGCTATCGCGGGATATACGGTAGAGGACGATACAAGCAAGTACCTTGGCGCGTTGGCGGAGGATACTACGGTACAGTTCAAATACCGCGTGATTACGTACATCAATATCAGCGGCAGAGCCATGCTGACAGGGAAATACCGTGGCACGCCCCCGCCCGGCTTTACGCCGAGGAGTGATGTGGACAGGGGAATCAGAGCGGAGTTGTTTTTGGTATCGGGCGGCGCGGAAACGCCGGCGGCTGCCCCGGTATACACGAACGGCGCAGCGGCGGGCGATAACTTCACGATGCAGGTCAACGGCAACAAGACGTTCGCGCCGAACGGCGGGGAATTGCGCTATATCTTGCGCTTTACGCGAATCGGGGACAACGGCAACACGCTGCGGAGGGAAAGTTACCTCTGCGCGGAAGTGCGCTTAATTATCAGGGGCAGCAACGCCATGCCGTCCGCTGTGACGGTACCCGAAACGGTGTATTTGTACGCGGGGGCGTATGACGCGCCGAACGCTTTGAAAGAGGCGATTTCCCCCACAGACCTCACCATTATTAAATCGCAAGTGGGCGCGTCGGACGACCAAACGGAAAACAGCGCGATTTTCAACGTCAACGAGTACCTTGGTACCGATATGGCGGATTATTCCAACATTTTGCGCTATATCGGCAAAACAAAGGACAGCGGGATAGAAATGGTGTTCGAGGACGGCGTGGCGCGGTAGGCGCGGAGGGGGTTCTCCCGCCGTGTGAAAAAAATAAAAAGATATTTGTATAAAACTATTGACAAGTGATACTTTTTATACTAAAATAAACTCAATTGAATAACTTTTGTGACCTCGCGGCGGATCAGCCCGCGGGGGTGGACAAGGAAACAGGGTGCAAGTCCCGACGGAACCGCCGCTGTAAGCGTGTAGGGTCGTGCTCGTTGGCGAAAGCCGGTCATTGGGAAACTGAGAAGGCAGAGCAAAACCCGCGCGGAGAGTCCTCCGCAATCGCGCAAGTCAGAAGACCTACAAAAGGAAAATATCCCGCGAAAAGCGGTATATGTGTGTTGTGAAAATACGGTCGCAGCAATCTTTTTAGATTGTTGCGGCTTTTTTGTGTTAAAGTATTCACACACACGCGGGATCGCAATCTGACGCGTACACGCGCCGCCGTAGGAACTTCACGCGCGGGCGGGCGCGGGGAAGCGTGATGTTTCTTTTATGATGTAGGCGCTAAGGGAGGAGGGAATGTGAGAGAGGGTCAGGACTGGCGCGGCAAAGGGTATTCATTTTTTCAAAACACGCGGTGTGAGTATTTCCCCTGTCACGGCGTGACGGACGAAACGGATTTTAACTGTCTGTTTTGCTTTTGTCCGCTGTACGCTATGGACGACTGCGGCGGCGATTTTACCCGCACGAAAAGCGGGAAAAAGGCGTGCGACGCTTGTGTTTTTCCGCATAGGCGGGAAAATTACGGGCGCGTTATCGCGCGGCTGGAACGCGTCGGCTTCCGTTAATTCCGTTCATAGTTCCGTTCGTTGAGGGCGAAAAAATACCGTGTGAAGCGCGAACGCGCGGCCTGTAAAAATTAAAATTAGGATTGGAGATTTTCGTATGAGAATGAAATCTATCTCCCGCGCGGCGGCGCTGCTTCTGGCGGCATTGCTGTGCTTGCCGTCGGTGGTATTGCCGTCGGACCCGCCCTCTCAAATTACGGTAACATTATCACTCGCGGAAGCAGACTCCGGCTTTTACGTCATGCCGCGCCCCTACGCCGTCAGCGCGGATTTGTCGGACGTGTACGGCTATGACGACGGCGTTGACGGGGTCAGTATGTTGGACGCTGTCATCAAATTGCATGAGTTAGCGTTCGGCGACGGTCTTACGGACGCGCTTGTCATCGGAAGCGGCGGCTTCGCGACCACGTTTTTCGGGACTCCCGACGGCAATGTCGGCGGCGCGTTAAACGGCGTGATTCCGGATACGCCGTTCGGCGAAACACCCCTTTCGGACGCGGATACGTTGGAATTTTTCCTCTACGCGGACGAATGGGGAATGGACGCGTACACATGGTTTGAGCAAGACGATATTAGGACGGATCGAATCACCGTTACGGCAGGTGAGGAAGCGGAATTAAGGCTGACCGGGACAATCGCTTTCGGCTGGGGCGATTGGAATTCCGGCGAAGCAACCTTTACCGACCAAGGTGTAAGCATCGTCGCGCTTGACGTGGCACAATCGGGGGAATTTGACGTAGGGTATTGCGGCGACCCGCTTGTTACGCCGGAATCGGACGGCACTTTTACGCTGTCTTTCGCGGAACCGGGCGTTTACTTCATTTCCGCTGTCGGGTATGACGATTATTACGAGGTTCCGATCATTCCCCCGCTGTTGACCGTCGAGGTGACGGTTTGGGGCGGTTCCGGCACGGCGAACGATCCGTACACCCTCGGCGGCGCGGCGGCGTTGGAAGCGTTGCGCGATGCCGTCAACGGCGGTGAAACGTTTGCCGGGACGCACTTTCGGTTGAACCGCGCGGTGAGCCTCCCCGCCGGGTGGGTTCCTATCGGCGTAAGCGGCACCGACAACCTGTTCAACGGCGTATTTGACGGCGGCGGGAACACGCTGTCTTTCGCCTACGGCTCCCGCCCGCTATTCGGCATCATAGGCAACGCCGCAGAAGTCAAAAATCTGAACATCTTCGGCGCGTATATCGCAAGCCACGGCTTAATGGAAGGGTTTGTAAAAAGCAATGTGTTCCCGAGCGGTTCCAACGCGTTCGCCGTGATTGACAACGTTACGTTAAAATCCGGTACGCGCGTCAAATACTCCGGCTTCGCGGGGGACAACGGCGCGACGGTGTTTCAGGTAAAAATTTCCAACTGCACCGTTGAGAGCGATGTGAAAATCGGCTGGGACGCGGACGCGGACGCGCCCGCCGCACAAGCCGCGCTGACGGGACCGTTCGGCAACAGCGCCCCGGGGGTAGGTTCGTTTATCGGCGGCTTGGCGGGGAGTGTGACCAACTGCGTCAGTTACGCGGAGGTCTACGGACAGAGCAACGTCGGCGGAATCGCGGGTTACAAGGCGCAATCACAGCGTCCGTTCGACATTGAAAACTGTGTATTCGGCGGCGCGATCCTCGCAACGGGCAATAACGTTGGCGGCATTGTCGGCGGCGGGTATATCGCCTCGTCCGCGCCAAACGCCCGCGCCCTGCGCGTCAACAACTGCTACGTCACGGGAAGCGTTACCGGCGGCGGTCGTGTGGGCGGAATCGTCGGCGGTGAGGAAACGCGGGGGTATAACAATCAAGAAGTCAACCTCGGGCGCATCCGCAACAACCACTTCGCGGGGGAAGTATCCGCCGCGGACGGCGGCGCGGTCGGCGGGATTATCGGGTATATGCACACCCTCAACGCGTATTTCATCATTACAAATAACTATTACGCGCAAGGGTGCGGCGCAGATCGGGGCATCGGCACGGCGGCAAACGTCAATACCGGCTACGAGAACCCCACCGCCGTCGCGGGGACAGAATACCAAAACACGTCCGGCGCGACCCTCCGTTCCGACGACCCGCTGGGCGCGGACGCGGATACGCTGGCAAAGGCGGTGACCGCCGCGCAACTGCAAGACGGCACGGTGAAGGCTTGGCTGAACGGCGGCGAGGGCAGTTTCGGGAAGTGGGCGCAGATGCCCGGTTCGGCGTATCCTACCTTGGGCTATGACATCATTGTGGAATTTACCCTGTTGGGCGATTTCGTCCACGACCCCGCCTACGACGGGCCGATTCATACGCTGTACGACGGTAATCTTACGGAGTGGCTCCCTAAAGCCGCCTATACCGTTTTGTGCGACGCTACCGTGCTGGATTTGCTTGAACAGGCGTTGACCGGGGCGGGGATCGCTTGGGACAACCGGGGCAATTACATCTATTCCCTCACCAAGGACGGCGTGACGCTTGCCGCCGCGTCGAACGGCAGACTGAGCGGCTGGATGTACACCCTAAACGGTAAGTATTCCGATTACGGCGTGGAGGAACAACCCCTCGCCGACGGCGACAGCGTTGTGTTCCACTATAGCGATGATTACACCAAAGAGGATTATTGGGACGTGGCGCAAGACGGCGCGGCGGTGACTTCCGCGCATTTTAACTCATGGCTGTGGTGGGGCGGCGCGACGCTGGCGGCGGCGGCATACGGTGACGACGGCAGACTGCTTGGCGTAAAACTTGTTCCCTGTACCTTGCCGGGCGACGCGGAAATTGGAATCGCGGTGCCGCCGGGCGGCTGTGTGAAACTGATGCTGTGGGAGGACACCGATCTGATGTCGCCGATTTGCAGAGCAAAGACAATCACGGAGTAACAATTGGCGGCGGTGAACCGCCCCGTTCGCGCGGCGATTTCCGTAACATACGCAAAAACGGACGCTTCACGGCTGACTATTATTAACGCCGTTAAAAGGCTTTCCCACGCGGGAAAGTCTTTTGGCGCGAAAAAGGGGTAGGGTATTTATGGTAAAAAAACTGACGGTATTTTTGGTGATTTTGTCGCTTGCGGCGGCACTAATCCCGGTGGGCGCGTTCGCGGACGGCGGTGTTGACGCGGTTTTGCCGCAAACAGGCGCGTATGTGTTGGAGCGGGTGCCAAATCCGTCCATCGGTGTTACGTTCGGCGATTGGGCGGCTGTTGGGCTGGCGCGGAGCGGTATGAGCGTCCCCGACGCGTGGTACAGGGCGTACTACACTGCGGCGGCGCGGTATGTTGACGAGCGCGGCGGGGTCTTGGACGCGAACGCTTACACCGAATATTCCCGCGTTATTTTAGGGTTTACGGCGGCGGGGTTCGACCCGCGTGACGTTGCGGGTTATGATTTGACCTTGCCGCTCGGCGATTTTGAGCAAACGGTTTGGCAAGGGATTAACGGCGCGGTGTTCGCGCTGATCGCGCTGGACAGCGGGAACTATCAAATCCCCGCCAACCCCGCCGCGTCCACACAGGCGACGCGCGAGTTGTACATAGACGCGGTGCTAAGCGAACAACTCGCAAACGGCGGGTTCCCCTTGGATACCAACGCGCCGAATCCCGATATGACGGCAATGGCGATGCAAGCGTTGTCGAACTATACGGATAGGGACGACGTAGCGGAAGCGGTAGACGCGGCGTTGGAATGGCTTTCCTCGGTGCAGGGTTCGTTCGTAAGTTCAGAGAGCGTGTCGCAAACGATCCTCGCGCTGTGCGCCCTCGGCATATCGGTAGAGGACGCGCGTTTTGTCAACGACGACGGCGAAACGCTGTTGGAGCGTTTGCTCACGTTCCGCAACGGCGACGGAAGTTTTTCGCATACCACGGACAGCAGCCAAATGGCGACGGAGCAGGCGTTGTGCGCTCTTGCCGCCGTGAAACGCGCGGAAGCGGGGCAAAATAAACTTTATGACATGACAGACGCACCTGTGCGCGGCCCGGCGGCGCGTGTATCCGTCACGACGGAAATTTCCTATCAGCAGGACGGCACGGGCTTTGTGATTCCCCGCCGCGCGTTTACCTTTGATTCGTCTTTGTCGGAGGAATACGGCTATTATGACGTGTTCGCCGGGGAGCGGGCTTCCGCGTTGGACGCGATTGTGGCGGCGCATATCGCCGTATTCGGTGAGGACAAAGACGTGATTCACAGCAAACTGACCGTAGGCGACGGCGGCTATTTGAAGCCCTTTATGGGTGACGACGAGGGGAATATGCTGTACTACGTGGACGGTGAAATGCCGTTGGTAAGCGCCCCGGAGCATGAAATCAACGGCGGCGGCATCATAGAAATTTTCGCCTTGCATGAAACATACCCCGAATCCGATATTTACGGACGGTTTGAGCAAAACGGCACGAAAACAGAGAGTGTATCGGCGGCGGCGGGCGCGGAGTTGACGCTGACCTTGCGCGGCAGTACGTGGGAGGACGACGCGGCGGTCGCGGGGGCAAGCGTTAAGGCAATCAACGCCGAAACAGGGGAATTTGGCAGAGTGCTGGGCGTTACGGACGCGGAGGGCAATGTTACGCTGACCTTTTCGTCATCCGGCAATTACATTGTCGGCGCGGTAGGTGCGGAGGACGCGGCGGCGTTGATGTCGCCGTGGCTGCGCGTGACCGTGACGGGCGGGGTATCGTCCTCCGGCGGCGGCGGAGGCGGCGGAGGCAGTGACAGTAGTGTGATTACGGTGTATTTCACCTTAATGGGCGACGATTTACACGAGGACGGCGCGGCGCATGGCTACAAAAACGGCGGCTTGCAGACGTGGGCGGCGAAAAAAGGCTATTCTGTTGCCGCTGACGCTACCGCCGCAGACGTCATCAAAAAAGCGTTGGACGAGGCGGGCATTACGTGGCAAAATCCGACGGGGAATTACATCGAGTCGCTCACCCGAAACGGCGTGACGCTCGGGCAGTTTTCCAACGGTCCTAAGTCCGGCTGGATGTACTTGGTGAACGGCGTCGCGTCGCTCAAGGGAATCGCGGAGCAGTCCGTCAAGAGCGGCGACGAGATTCTCCTGTTTTACACGGACGATTACACGGAGGAGGACGGCGGCGGTCTGTTCGCGGACGGTAACGGCGCGGAAAAGGACCCCGAAGCGGACGGCGCGGCGGCGGTGTTGTTTGACGATGTTACCGACGGCGATTGGTTCTATGAGGCGGTGCGGTACGTGAAGGAACACGGCTTGATGTCGGGGACGGCGAACGGCGTGTTCGACCCTTACGCAAGCCTGACGCGGGGAATGCTCGTCACGGTGCTTTACCGCGCGGAGGGCGAACCGGAACACGGCGGCGGCGCGGCGTTTACTGATGTTCCCGACGGCGCGTGGTACGCGGATTCCGTGGCGTGGGCAAGCGAAAACGGCTTGGTAAACGGCTACGGCGGCGGTCTGTTCGGCGCGGAGGACGATATTACCCGCGAACAGTTGGTAGTGATTTTGTACAACTACGCGCGGCGGAACGGCGGGGACGTAAGTGCGTCCGCAGATTTATCGGCGTTTTCCGACGCGGGGGAAGTTTCGGAATGGGCGGCAACGGCAGTGCGCTGGGCGGTCGCGTCCTCACTGATCCAAGGGCGCGGCGAGGATACCCTCGCGCCGAGCGGCACCGCCGAACGCGCGGAAGCGGCGGCGTTGCTCATGCGGTTTATCGGGGGTATGGATAGTACAGAGGACGGCGCGGACGCGGAATAGCGGAGGAATCAAAATAAATTTTGGAGGCAACCGAAATGAAAAAATTCATGCACATACTGTTGTCGGCGGCGTTGTTGCTCACGTTCGCGCCGCGCGGGTTTGCCGACGCGGACGTTGACGCGGCTTTGCGGAAAACGGCGGCGTATGTTTACCGAACGGTTCCCGCCCCCGTGGTAGACCCGGTCGGCGGTGAATGGGCGGTGTTCGGGCTTGCGCGAAGCGGCTATGACGTGCCGGACGCGTGGTTTGCGGGTTATTATCAAACGGTTGCGGATTACGCGCGGACGCGCGGCGGCGTGCTGCACGAACGGCGGTACACCGATTATTCCCGCGTGGTATTGGGGCTGACGGCGGCGGGGTATGACCCGCGCTCCGTCGGCGGGTACGATTTGACCGCGCCGCTTGCCGATTTTGATAAGACCATATGGCAAGGGGTCAACGGCGCGATTTTCGCCCTGCTTGCCTTGGACGGCGGCGGGTACGACAACCCGAACGGTGCGCGGTATGTCGCTGAAATTTTGCGGCGGCAGTTGCCGGGCGGCGGGTTTAACCTCACCGCCGACGGTGTAAAGGGCATGGACGGCGCGGCTGACCCGGATATTACCGCAATGGCGTTGCAGGCGTTAGCAAAGTATCGGGAACGGGAGGACGTGACCGCCGCGTCAGAGCGGGCGATCGCCTGTTTGTCCGAGGCGCAGAACGCGGACGGCGGCTACGCCCGCGGCGCGGACCCGACCGCAGAGAGTACGGCGCAGGTCATCATCGCGCTGTGCGAATTGGGCATTGACCTTGACGACGCGCGTTTTATCAAAAACGGCATTGGGTTGTTGGATAATTTATTGCGTTATCAAAAC
The DNA here is from genome assembly GCA_031255355.1 of Clostridiales bacterium. Classification (GTDB taxonomy): domain Bacteria; phylum Bacillota; class Clostridia; order Monoglobales; family Firm-18; genus JAIRSR01. The sequence goes on along the minus strand of JAIRSR010000095.1, from coordinate 1,168 downwards.
GAGGACGGCAGTTTTCGGCATACGGACGGCAGTTCCGGCGGCGGCAGTCAAATGGCGACGGAGCAGGCGTTGTGCGCGTTGGCGGCGGTGTGCCGCGCGGCGGGCGGGGAAAACAGCCTGTACCATGTGACCGACGCGGTACGGCGTACCGTGGCGGCGGAACCAACGGCGGGCGCGGGTTTGCCCGGCAAGCGGGACGAGGTAACGGCGGTGGCAATCACCGCCCCGGGCAAGACGTTTGCGGATCTTGCGGGACACGCAAGCCAAGCGGCGGCGGAAGCGTTGGCGGAGCGCGGCATAATTGACGGCAAGGCGGCTGACCGCTTTGACCCGGACGCGCATATGACCCGCGCCGAGTACGCGGCGGTGGTGACGCGGGGGTTGGGGTTGGAAGCGCGGCAGGTCGGCGTGTTTGCCGATGTGACGGACGGCGATTGGTTCGCGGGGTATGTGGGCGCGGCGTATACTTACGGCATCGTCGCGGGAACGTCGGATGCCGCGTTTGACCCGAACGGCGTAATCACGCGGCAGGAAGCGGCGTTGATGACGGCGCGGGCGGCGGCGTTGTGCGGCATGAAGATCGATTTGGACGCGCAAAGTATTTTGGACACGCTGGCGCGGTTCGGCGATTATACCGAAGTCGCGGATTGGGCGCGGGGCGGCGTTGCGTTTTGCTTTGACGCGGGGATTCTATCCGATAGTGAGTTTGACATACAGCCGTCGGTATCTATCAAACGCGGTGAAATCGCGCAAATGCTGTACAATATGCTGTGCGGGGCAAACTTGATTTAGGGGGCGTTGACTATGGCGAAGCATAAGAGGAAGTTCATCGGCGCGGCGGTACTTGCCGTGCTGCTCGTCGCGGCGTGGTTCGCAAGCGGAGGTATACCGGCGCGGGAGGAACTTCCCGCGCAAACGGCGGGGGAAGTACAGCAACCGTCAGCGGGCGCGGAGCAGCCGCCGGAGCCGTCCGAATCGCCGGAACCGGAACCTGTACCCGTGCCGCTCGAAGTGACGGCGCGGGAGCAGGAACCCGCCGCGCCGCAAGCGCAAACAACCGCGCCCGTAAGGGAGCGATCCGACGCGCCGGCGGAGCCGAAAGAAGCGGAGGAGGTTCCCGCCGAAGCCGCGCTTACCGTTACGCTATCGGTGCGGTGCGACACGATTT
>JAIRSR010000073.1 GCA_031255355.1 Clostridiales bacterium | reverse complement strand
CGGCTTCGGCGTGTGGGAGGCGTTTATCGCGGGTGTTACGCCGGGTATGCTGTACAAGTACTACATAGTGACCGCCGAGGGGACGACGCTGTTTAAGGCGGACCCTTACGCGTTCGCGTCGCAATTGCGGCCGGAGACCGCGTCCGTTACGGCGGACCTTGACGGCTACCAATGGGGGGACGCGAAGTACCGCAAGCGGAAAAAGCAGGTGTACAAAAAGCCCGTGATGATTTACGAGGTACACGCGGGGTCGTGGCGGCGGCGTGAGGACGGCGAATTTTTGACCTATGACGCGCTTGCCGATGTGTTGGTGCCGTATGTGAAAGATTTGGGGTACACGCACATTGAACTGATGCCGGTTTGCGAGCATCCCTATGACGGTTCGTGGGGGTATCAGGTGACGGGGTATTACTCTGTTACTTCGCGGTACGGCAGTTTGGATCAATTCAAGTATTTTGTGGATAAATGCCACCAAAACGGCATTGGCGTGATTGCCGATTGGGTACCCGCGCACTTCCCGCGCGACGCGCACGGACTGATGCGGTTTGACGGTACTTGTCTTTATGAATACGAGGACCCGCGCTTGGGCGAACACGCGGAGTGGGGGACAAAGGTGTTCAACTACAAACGCGCCGAGGTGCTGTCGTTTTTGATTTCCAACGCGGTGTTTTGGTTTGACGTGTTTCATATCGACGGCTTGCGGGTGGACGCGGTTTCGAGTATGCTGTATCTGGATTATAACCGAAAGGACGGCGAATGGCTCCCCAACAAGCACGGCGGGAGGGAAAATTTAGAGGCGGTCGCGTTTTTGCGCAATCTGAACAAAACGATTTTCGCCGCGTTCCCCGACGCTTTGATGATCGCGGAGGAGTCTACCGCGTGGCCGGCGGTGACTATGCCCGCGCACGAGGGCGGGCTTGGCTTCAACTTCAAGTGGAACATGGGTTGGATGAATGACATGCTGCGGTATTTTTCAATGGATCCGCTGTTTCGCAAGGGCAGCCATGATATACTGACATTTTCGATGTTTTACGCCTTTTCCGAGAATTTCATTTTGCCGCTCTCACATGATGAGGTGGTACACGGAAAAGGCTCACTCATCGAAAAAATGAGCGGGACGTACCCGCAAAAGTTTGCCAACCTCCGCGCGTTTTACGCGTTTATGACGGCGCACCCGGGTAAAAAACTGATGTTTATGGGGGACGAGTTCGCGCAGTTTATCGAATGGCGGTACGACGCGGCGTTGGATTGGAATTTGCTGGAGATTGACGCGCACCGAAAAACGCGGGAGTATGTTCGGGAATTACAGGCGTTTTACCGTTCCGAAAAAGCGTTGTGGCAAAACGACGGTGATTGGGAGGGCTTCCAATGGATCAACACGACGGACGCGGAAAAGAGCGTCATAGCCTTTGCGCGGATGAGCGGCACGAAGCGGGAGCGAATCATTGTGGTCTGCAATTTTACGCCGGAATGCCGCGAACGCTATACCATAGGCGTTCCCCAAAAGGGACGGTACGCGGAGGTGTTCAATTCGGACGCGGAACGCTTCGGCGGCGGCGGTGTTTCAAACGCAGGGGAACTCCAAACGCAACGGTTGGAAGCGGACGGTTTTGAACACAGACTGACGCTGACTTTGCCGCCGCTTTCCGTCATATTCCTCAAACGTATTCCAAAAAATAACGCGGCGGGAAGCGATGCCGCCGGTTCGGATAAATCAGGCTTTTAATTTTTGATGCGCCGCGTTGCGGCTGTCAAAACAGGAGGGGTTATATGTTATCAAAAGAATGTATCGCGATGATTTTGGCGGGCGGCCAGGGGAGCCGCTTGGGTGTACTGACGAAAAGTATAGCGAAACCGGCGGTACCCTTCGGCGCGAAATACCGTATTATTGATTTTGCGCTGAGCAACTGCGTTCACTCGGGCATTGACACCGTAGGCGTTTTGACACAGTACCAGCCGTTGGAATTGAATACCTACATCGGCAACGGACGGCCGTGGGATTTGGACAGGAACAACGGAGGCGTGTTTGTGCTGCCCCCCTACGTCAACGCCGAAAAAGGGGAATGGTACAAGGGAACCGCCAACGCCATTTACCAGAACATCGGCTTTGTCGATCAGTTCAACGCGGAGTACGTCTTGATTCTTTCGGGCGACCACATCTATAAGATGGACTATTCCGCAATGCTTGAGGCGCACATCAAATCGGGAGCCGCCGCGACCATTGCCGTGCTTCCCGTCCCGCAGGAGGAGGCGCACAGGTTCGGCATTATGAGCGTAGACAGGGACGGCGTGATTTTCGAGTTCGCGGAAAAACCCGCCAAGCCGCGCAGTAACCTTGCCTCCATGGGCGTGTATATCTTTAAGTGGGATTTGTTGAAAAAACATTTGATGGTGGACGAAAATAACACAAAGTCCTCCAACGACTTCGGGAAAAACATCATTCCCGCCATGCTCGGCGCGGGGGAGCGTCTTTGCGCGTACAATTTCAACGGCTATTGGAAAGACGTGGGAACGGTGCAAAGCCTGTGGGAGGCAAACATGGACTTGTTAGAGCAAAAGCCCGCGTTCAACCTCTACGACGACGAATGGCGCATCTTCAGCCGAAACCCTGTAAAGCCTCCGCACTTTACAGGCAGCAGCGCGGTGGTGAAAAACTCGTTTGTTACCGAGGGGTGCGAGGTGTACGGCGTTGTGGAACATTCCGTGCTGTTCGAGGGGGTCGTCATCGAGGAGGGTGCGTTTGTCAAGGATTCCGTGATTATGCCCAACGTGAAAATTTGCGGCGGTGCGTCTGTGACCAAGGCGATTATCGGCGCGAATACGGAAATTTGCGCGGGTGCGGAAATCGGCGCGGATACCGATACGCCGGAGTTCAACAGCGACATCTGCGACGACGATATTACATTGGTGTCTGCGGATATTTACATTGACAAGGGTGTGAAAATCGGCAAAAACTGCATGATTGAAAGTGATGTGCGCGTGGACGGGTTCGACATTCACGCGGCGCAAAACGGCGATAAAAATAAAATGATTTCTTAAAAGGAGCGGCGCTATGATTGACGCGTTAGGTATTATACTTACCGAAAATAACGAAGTGAATTTAAGGGAACTTACCACATTGCGCTCCCCGGCGGCACTGCCTGTCGGCGGGAGGTACAGGATTATAGACTTCCCCTTGTCCAACATGGTGAACTCCGGCATACGCAACGTGGCCGTAATCGCGAGCCGCAACTACAATTCGCTGATGGACCATCTCGGGTCGGGCAAG
>JAIRSR010000266.1 GCA_031255355.1 Clostridiales bacterium | reverse complement strand
GCGGGAACCTATCGGATTCGCTTTGCGGAAGGTTCCGCGCAGTTGCACACCCGTGACGACCAACTGACGGACGTAACGCCGGAGGGGGAAAAGCCCCTTGCCGTTCGGTATACGGACGCGGTAATCCAAATTACAAAGGCTTCCGCAGGGCAAAAAACGCCGGACGGGGACAAAACCTATTCGGGCGGCGGTTCCAAGAACACGGGCTTTGTACCGGGCCCGACCGCCGCTATGCCTCCTGCCGTTTCGGAACATGACGGCACGGAAGCGGCCGGTGGTTTTCAAGATTTGGACGGCGCGGCGTGGGCGATAGAGGCGATCGGCTATTTAAGCGATAGGGGAATCGTTGGCGGGGTGAGCAAAACCGCGTTCGAGCCTTTGCGCGGCGTTACCCGCGCGGAATTTCTGAAAATGCTGCTGGAAGCCTTTAACATCGCCGACGGCGCGGCAAACGCGGATTTCACGGACGTTGCCGAGGACGATTGGTACTACGCTTACGCGGCGGCGGCGCAGACGCGGGGGATCATCCGCGGTGACGATACGGGCGCGTTCCGTCCCAACGATTTGATTACCCGTGAGGATATGGCTGTTTTATGCGTCCGCGCTTTGGACGGTGTTGGGAAACGTTTGACGGAAACGGCGGCGGAAATCGTTTTTGACGATAGAGATCAATTTTCCGTCTACGCAACGGAGGCAATTGCGCGAATGCAGAAAGCGGGCGTTTTGAACGGACGCGGGGGCGGGAGATTCGCGCCGCGCGATTACGCCAACAGAGCGGAAGCCGCCGCGATTGTGTATCGACTGATGAAATAGGAGGGCTGAACATGAAACGAACCATAAATCTTTTTTGCGTTGCGCTTTTGGCGGCGGCTATGCTTCCGACGGCGGTTTTCGCGGAGATTCCGCAAGGCGCGGTCGCCGCTACGCCGGCGGAATATAAGTTTACCTTGGAGGGCGATACGAACGAATATATTTTGCTGGAGGACGACCCGGGCAGTGCGTCGTCGCGCTTTTTCGTACTGAAAGAAACACGCGTACAGGGCGGCGGCCATTCGGTCACGGCGTGGGGCGGCGGGGTTGCCGGCGCTACCGTCGCGTTTGATCCCGCGATTCCCGGTACTCTGGCGGCGCTGTTGAACCCGCCGACGGGTTCCGCGCGGGAGTATTGGAACGATTTTTCGGCGGCGTTTTTGCCGTATATTGATAAAAATCATCTGTGGGAAGTCGAGGCGGGTTCCATTCCCGCGTATCATGTAATGTGCGGAATCACGCTTCTTTCCCGCGCGGAGTTACTGCGCCATATCGATAAAATCGGCTATAGCGGCCTTAGCCAAAGTTATTGGCTTCGGACTCCGGCAAGCGGCATCAATTTGGTGCTGGCGGTGAGCGTCGCGGACGGAAATATCGTCGATACGTCTTACGGCGGCACCCGAAACGTGCGTCCCTGTTTTTGGCTTTCCTCCGAGTTTTTCTCTAAAGTGAGGTTGGAGCCGGGAAGCGTCGGGGAAGAGGTGAAAAAAATACTGCAACGGAATTACGTCCGCGCCGATTTGAGCGGACTGTATACCCCAGAGGAACTTGACGCGCTGGGCGTCACCGGGCCGGAATATTATCTGAAAACCACGGTTGCGGACGGCACACTGTCGGTGGAAGTGCTGAATCGGGGTGCCGCCTCTATGTTGCCCGAGGTAATTACCGTTCTGTTCGCGGCTTATGACGCGGAGGGCGATTATTTGAAGTCGGATATTCACGCGATTTGCCCTGAGAGGGAAATCCCGATTCCCCCCGGGGAGGCATATGCGTCCAAAACATTTTCGTACACGCTGAGCGGTGCGGACGGCGCGGTCTTGTACAAAAGTTATATTGTGGATCATATTTTCGGCTTGCGTTCGCTGATCGGCGGATAACGCCGCCGCGCGAGGGTTAGCGGACAGGTCTAATAAAACGGTGTTTTGATGAAAGGAGTATGCGGAATGAAAAAAATCCTATGCGTGGTTCTAACCCTGTTCCTATTCGGAGGCGCGAGTTCGCGGATCGCGCCCGGCGTTTCCGCGGCTGACGAAAACATTGCGGAGGGCGCGGCGGTAACAGCGTCCTCGGAAAATTCGGACTATCCCGCCGCAAACGGCGCGGACGGCATTACAAACGACCTTGAAAATCGCTTCCAAGCGGGAAGCCGCCAATATCCGCAGTGGTACAAGGTGGATTTCGGCGATATTTGCAATATCAGCGGCGTTCAAATTTACTGGGCGCGGAGAATCATCACATATAAGTATACACTGGAAGTTTCGGATGACGACGTAACCTATACGTTGGTAAAAGATGATCGCTACCGTTCGGAGGCGAACGCCGATAACCAGGCGGTGTGTGAGCGTATTACTCTGAAAACGAGCGGACGGTATATCAAACTCACCAACTACGGCAACTTCAACGGCATTTCGCCCGAGGGGGACTTCGCGTTTAAGGAATTTTGCGTAACGGGCGCGGAGGTGATTACCGGGCGCAATCCGGTCAACCAAGTGGAAAAAAGCGTTCCCGCGCCTACGCCGATTCCAAAGCCGGGGGAAATCTACGACGTAGCGGCGGGGAAAACAGCGTCAGCGGACGGCTTCAAAGCGGAATATCCTCCCGCCGACGCTGTAGCCATCGGCTCTATGGGCGGCCGTTTCGAGGCGGCAGACCGTCAGTATCCGCACTGGTTCAAGGTGGATCTCAACGAGGTTTGCAACATCAAATCCTTTGAAATTCAATGGTTTCGGCGCGGGCTAACATACAAATACCGTCTGGAAGTTTCGGACGATGACGAACATTATACGCTGGTACGCGACGAAAGGTATCGGACGGAGGGGAACGCCGTCAATTTGCCCTATGAAAAGTTTGATTTAATCACTAGCGGACGCTATGTGCGCCTCACTTGCTTTGGCTGTTATTGGGAGGGCGATCCGCAAGGCGATTTCGCGTTCTACCGCTTCACGGTGAACGGCACGCCCGCAGGGAGTTCCGCCAGAAGCCCCGTGAACCAAATCGCGCCGTCAGCCGCGCCGACCCCGCCGCCGCACGCGCCGGGCGAACCCTATAACGCCGCCTATCAAAAAACGGCGGCCGCGTCCGGCTCTAACGAGGCGTATCCGGTGGAACACGGCGTGGACGAGGATACGGACAGCCGCTGGCAAGCGGTGAATCGGCAGTATCCCCATTGGTACAAGGTGGATTTGGGGGAAATTTTTGATATTTCTCAAATCCAAATCGCGTGGCTCCGCAAGGATTTGACTTACCGCTACTTAATCGAGGCTTCCACGGACGATAAACGCTGGGTGACGATTCGCGACGAGCGGACGCGCGGCGAGCCGAACGTCGGGACGGCAAAAGCGGAGGAAATTGACTTGGAAACACGAGGCAGGTATATCAAACTGAGTTGTTAGTCCTGTTTATACGGCGATACGCCGCAGGGGGATTTCGCTTTTAAAGAATTTCGGGTTATCGGCGTGGAGTCGGCAAACCAAGACCATGATTTTATGCCGGGCGCGGGCGGCGCGGGCAAGCCGCTGAGAGCGGAGGTGCAACTGACCGAAAGCGCGGCGGCTCTTGAACTTGCGGTGAACCGAAAGGGGGACGGTTTTTCGGGGATTCCCAAGGCGTTGATCGCGTTGGTCGCGGGGCGTGACGTGGTCGGCGATATTCAAGATATACAGATGCTTGAGGTGGATTTGAATCAAATTACGGAGGACGAACAGACCTTGCGCTTCGCGTTTACGCCGAAAAGCGGACTTTCTTACATGGCGGTGATTTGGGACAGGGGCGCGAAAATATATAAATAGATACAAATAGATTGGAGGAGCATTATGAAAAAACTGTTGTTTTTGCTGGCTGTTGTTTTGTGCTGCGCTTCGGCGGCGGTGGCGGCTGATAAGCCGATTGGCGTGCTGATAGACGGCGCGGCACTGGAAACTGACGTGCCACCCGTGATTCAAAACGACCGCGTATTGGTGCCGCTTCGCGCCATATCGGAGGCGCTTTTCGCCCGTGTGGAATGGAACGATGACGCGCAGATGGTAACGGTGTTCAACGGCGCGTCGGTTTGCCTTATGACCATTGGCAGCCCGCATGTGGTTGTGATCGGCGCGGACGATACGAACATAGTAACGCTTGATGTGCCGCCTATGATTCAAAATGACCGCACGTTGCTTCCCATACGGTTTTTCGCCGAGTTTTTCGGCTGTAATGTCGATTGGCAACCGCAAGACGACCTGGATTTAGTGGTTATCACGCGGGAATGATACGGATTTCGGCTTGTTGGTATCGGCGAACAGAAATTGAAGGGCGTTTACGACCGCTCTTTTGTCAGAGGTGTGGTAAAGGGATGAAAAGAAAAATTTTAGCCTGTGTTTTGACGCTGGCGCTTTTTTCGGGGAACGGCGTTTTTGCGGCGGCGCCGGGAGGAACGCCGCAGGGTGCTGTCAGCGCAACGCCGGAGGCGTATCGATTTCAGTTGCAGGGCAACGCGTATGATTATATCCTTGCGGAGGACGACCTCGCGTCCGTCACGTCGCGCTGTTTCGCGGTGAAAAACACGCGGTTGCAGAGCGGCGGGCAAACGACCAAAGTTTGGGATTCGGCGGGGGTGACGTTCGACCCCGGTCACGAAACTTCCGTGGCGGGTCTGATGAATCCCGCAACAGGTTCTATTCGCGATACTTGGACTGATTTCGCGCCGGATTTTTTGGATTATATCGACTACGCGCATGTTTGGACGACGGAAGCGGGGCCGGCGGGCGCGTCCGCGTACAGCACGACGTGCGGAATCGCCGTACTTTCCCACACGGAATGGACGCGCAATATTGAAAAAATCGGTTACGGCGGTGTTGGCGGCGATTGGTTTTTGCGAACGCCGAACAGCGTTACGGGCGGGCAGGTGCTGCTGGTCAACGCTTCGGCGGGGAGTATCGGCGGGGTATCGTTTGGCGCAAATAGGAGTGTGCGTCCCTGTTTTTGGCTGCATCGGGATTTTTTCAAAGAAGTGCGCCTTAATTTGGACGCGACGGGCGAAGCGGTGTTCGCGGTGATGCGGCGAAGTTACGCCTTTGAAGAATTGCGCGGTCTTTACAGCGTTGAGGAGTTACTCCGTATGGGCTTCGAGCCGTCCGCGACGGTAGCGGGTATCACTTTCCGCGCGTCGGACGTTTCGGGCGTTGCGAACGCGGACGACGCGGGCGCGGAGGTGCGCGTGCTGCGTGAGGAGGACTCTTTTGAGGAAACTTACACCATCGAGTGGACGCTTCAAACCCTTAGCGGCTGGACAAAGGAAAATGTCCGTTCCTACGCGCCCCACGCCGCCGGTACGGAAACGCTTACTGTGGTAGGCGAAACGGGGACAAAGCAAATTGACTTCCCCAACGCGCCGAAAGGCATCGTAAAGGCTT
>JAIRSR010000187.1 GCA_031255355.1 Clostridiales bacterium | reverse complement strand
TATCCAGCGTCGCGCCCTTATCCTGATAACTTTGCGTGGTAAGCCCGGAAATTTCGTTAAACACGTAATGCCCGCCGTTGAAAATTTCCCGCGTGGTATTCCAACTGCCGCCGCTTGAGATACACGCGTAGATGTATCCGAATTTTTCCGCGTTGAACTGTTCCTCCCCCGCGAGGTATCTGTTGTAGGCGAGGTACCTGTCGTAAACGTCCCGTTCGTCCGCATCCATAGGCCCTGCCGCTTCCGCTCCCTCCTCTATCGCCTTGTTCATTTTGTCATACTTCGTATCAATATCGTAGGGGTCGTAATAGGTCGTAGTGACCCAATCCCAAGCAAACCCGCCCGCCGGGGTCGCCATATCGCCGAAGTTGCCCGGCGTGAAGTCGATGAACAGGTTCATCAAGCGAATCACCGCTTCGGGGTTGGCGCAATTTTTGTTCACCACCGTATAGTTATCGATCGTCAGCCTGTCGATGACCGCCTTGCCCGTGCCGTCAGTCCCGGGAATGGGGAACGCTTCCCACTTCGCGCCCGGGTTGTTTTCTACCGCCTTTGCCAGATACGCCGAAAATTGATGCCACGGCCCATATACAATGCCGTAACGCCCCGCGATAATCTCCTCCGTGATTTTATCCTCGTCCTTAATGATAAACTCCTTGTCAATCGCGCCGCTTTGGTACAGTTCGCGCATAAAGCGAAGCGCGTCTTTCGTTTCGGGCAGCGTTTCCCCCGCCGCCACGCCGCCCGCGCCGTCAGAAAGCCACTTTTTCGGGTAGGAATTAAGGCTCGCGAAGTAGCCTTTAATATCGCACATCCACGCGTCCACCCCGCGTGCCATAGCGATGCCCACCGTGTCCGCTCTGCCGTTTTGGTCGGGGTCGTTCTTAGAAAAAGCGGCGGCGACGGTTTTGAGTTCCTCCGCCGTTTCCGGCACGCGCATACCGAGGTTTTTCAGCCAATCGGTGCGAATGTACATCAAATCCAAATTGCGCTTGGAATCCCAATACTGCGGAATAGCGTACACCTTTCCGTCCACGCGCATACGCTCCATAACGTCGGGGTTTTTGTAGAGGAAACTTCGGAATTTCTCCCCCGCCGCGTCCAACGCGCCCGTGAGGTCTGCCAACTGCCCGCCGTCGCGCAAAAGTTCGTACTGACGCACATCAAGGCGCATAACGTCGGGCAAATCCCCCGAAGCCATAGCAACGCCCATTTTCTGCTCAAATTGATCGGGGGGGCACGTCCACAGATATTTAATATCAATGTTGTATGTATCCAGCGCCGCTTTCACAAAACTTTGGTTTTGCGGCGTGACGTCGGGGGGAAGTTCGCTTCCGACCTTTTGGGAATACGCGCCGACCACCGTAATTGTCACCGGCTCTTGGTACCGTCCGTTCGCGTCCGTTTGACTCGGCGCGGCGGGTGCGCCGCGTTTGCCGCAGCCCGCGAAAAGCAACAGCGCGGAAAGAATAAAAACGCCTAACAGCAACCTTTTGTTCATGAAAATTCCTCCTTGTATTATTCTGCGATTGTGATGATGGTATTATAATAGGCATCCCTATTTTTATGATAGCATACCTTGGCGGGTTATCATATAATAAAAATGCTACAAAGTAACGCTTTTCTGACTATTTCGGCGGATTGCGGGCAAGAACGGAATATGATTACGGGTTGGCGGTGCGTTTATACTGCTTCGGCGTAATGCCGACGCTTTTTTTGAAGGTGGAAATAAAATACGAGGGCGAACTAAAGCCCAAAATATCGGATACCTCATTGATTTTGCTCCCGGGCTTGTCCAATAACTCTTTGGCGCGTTGAATCTGCACCCTTTTGATGAAGTTAGAAAGTTGGTCGCCCCGGTGATTTTTATACAGGCGCGAAAGGTACGAGGGGTTAAAGTGGAATTTATCCGCAATGACGTTCACCGAAAGCCCCTCGAGGATATGGTCGCTGACGTACTGCTCGATTCCGCCGAGCAAAGACAGCACCCCCGCGTCGCCGCTTGCGGTGAGCAGGCGGATACTTTCCAAGGATTCGTCAATCATGGCGATAATCTTTTCGCCGTCCTCGATTTTCAAGATGTATTTCACGTTAGGGTAGCGTATGGCGGTATAGAGCGCGTCAAAACTTTCATGCCCCGTCAAAAGAATCATCAGTAAATCGGGGAACCGCGCACTGACCCGCTTCATGAACTCGATCCCGCCCATGCCGGGCATTTTCACATCGCTGATGACCAGATGATACGACGCGCCCGACAGCAGCGCAAACGCCTCCTCACCGCTGCCCGCCGTGTCAATCTCCGTCTGAAATTTGCAGTTCTTTCTGATATAAATCGACATGCCCAAAAGGACGTTCGGCTCGTCGTCCACCAAAAGAATTTTATACCGCATAACACGCCCTCCTTACCGATTCTGAATATTATGACGCGCCGCACAGGAAGCGAATGATAATTTTCGCGCCGCCCAGCGGGGAACGCTCCGCGCTTAGTCCGCTTTTGCCTCGGCAATACAACGCCAAACGGCGGTGAATGTTGATTAAGCCGCCCTCCGCGCCGCCGTCGTCGGGAAGCGCGTTTTCAAAACGCTCCCGCAAGGCGCGAAGCGCGCCGTCGGTGAAGTTCTTGCCGTTATCCTCTACGTAAACACACACATAGCCGTCCTCCCCGGCAAAGGATACGCGAATCAGCCCGCTTTCCAAGTTCACCTCACAGCCGTGTTTGTAGGCGTTTTCCACCACCGGCTGCAAGATAAACTTCGGGACGCGCACGTCCCGCGCCCACGCGGGAAGCGGCGCGAGGTCCACAGAAATCCTGCTGCCGAACCGCAGCCCCTGCATTTGCACATATTGGCTCATGTATTCATACTCCTCCGCCATTGTCACGATTTTTTCCGAACCGTAGGTGATATAGCGGTAATACGCGCCCAGCAAGCGGATAAACCTGCCAACATTCTCATAATCCCCGGTAGTGCAAAGGTTGCTGATGTTGAAAAGACAGTTATAGAGGAAATGAGGATGCACTTGCAGATACAGCCGGTTCAGTTCCGCTTTTTCCAGATTGACCGCCTGTTCAAAGGACTGATT
>JAIRSR010000132.1 GCA_031255355.1 Clostridiales bacterium | reverse complement strand
CGTATGAAGGTTTCAAAACCCCCGCGTATGATTTGCTCGTCCTCTACCAGCATGACCCTGTATTTCATACCGAGCCCCTTTCGCATCCCGCATTTTCCTGCCTATGACCTATCAATTATAAACAATACCATGTTTTGCGTTTGCCCGCTCAAACAAGGTTACCGAACAAATTTAATATATCACACCTCATCGGCAGTGTCAAGCGTGAGCGCGTTTCGCGCCGCTTACCCGGCAGGGTTGTCAAGTTTATGACATAGAATGTCAAATTACTGATATTTATATTGTGTTCCTTATGTGGTAAACTTTATATGATACACTTTGAATATACTTGCGTTTTTGATGATTGCGCTGCCTGATAAATTTGATAATTTTGATATATAAGGAGGGTGTTTCATGAAAAGACTGCTGAGTTTTTTACTATCACTCGCCGTTGGCGCGGCGTTTTTCCCCGCTCCGCGTACTGTTTTCGGCGCGGAAGTTGCGTATACACAAGATTCCGTTACGGGGGTGATTACCTCGCCCGGCACGCCGCTCACCGAGGACAACGCGGCGGCGCAAAGCGTTACCTGGGACGCGGACAGCGGCGGAACGGTGCAATGGGACGAAAATAAGGAAATCCGCATCATGCTTTTGGGGGATTCTATCTCTAACAAAATCACGACCAATCCGTGGCGGGCGATGTTCGTCAACGCGATTTTGGACGACAGCCTGGCGGGGACGGGGCCGGCGGTGGACTTTGTCGGTACGCAGTACACCGCGCCCCCGCAAAACGACGCCCGCACAGACGGCGGCAAGTCGGTGTACGCCCGCGATACGAATCGGGAGGCGTATGACGGCGCGTTTACCTCCACCATACTAAACGACGACGGCGCGTACAAAAAAGCGGCGGCAAACGTGCCGGACGTCGTCATGATTCACTTGGGAACCAACGATTTGCCTACTGACCGCGTGGACACGACGCTGAAAAATATTCAACAAATTATTTGGGATATGCGCAGAGCAAAAGCGGATATTATTTTTGTCGTATCACAAACGATTAAAAACCACGACACGCCGAACGAATGGAAGTTCAACGCGCGGCTTCCGTGGCTGGCGCGGAACAATTCACTTCCGCAATCCCCGATTTTGGTAGCGGATCAATTTTCCGGCATTTCTCTGCAAGACCTGTTCGCGCCGGAGGCGTACGGCCCGCACCCGAATTGGAACGGCAGCGAGTTAATGACTGCGCGGTATTTGAAACTTATGCGTCCCGTTCTGCAAGGCGTACTTCCCGCGAACCCGCAAACCTTGAGCAGTGAGATTTACAGCCGCTACGCGGAATTTTCTGCGGGAATCCCGGCGGGGTATGTCCCTGTTACCTGGTGTGTTTCGGACAACGACGGCAGGCGCAATGTAGACCTCGGCGGCATGACGGCGGATCTCGCGTTCGGCTCCGCGACGAGCGGCGAGGCGTATCAGTATCACTACGGAAAGACGGGCGTTGTCGGCTTCGCGCACAGCCAAAACAACGGCGGCGGCGATTGGTTCTGGGATAACACGGGCGGCAAGGCGGGCTTTTACAAGTACGTCAGCGGCGCAATGCCGACGGATACTTTTACGGTGCAAGGCGGCGCAACGTACACCGTGCCGCGCTTTCAGACTTGGGAGGACTTCGCCGCGCATGAGGGCGCACCGCCGCGCGGCGCGTCCGCGTTTAGCGGCGATACGGTGAACGTCGTCGCGATCGGCGGTTCACTCACTGCGGGGAACGGCGCGGGGGACGCGCAAAACGCGTGGTTCGGCGATAACGACCACCCCGGCGTATTCGGCGCGTATTTGAAAAATCTGTTTCCCGAAAAAACGGTAAACCTGTACAACGCGGGAATCGGGGGAACAGGCTCTAACTACGGCTATTACAGGTTGGAAAAGGACGTGATTTCCCGCAATCCCGATTTTGTGATCGTTGAGTTTGCCGTCAACGACAGGAACGACGCGCCCGCAACCGTGAAGCGGCATATGGAGGGCATTGTACGGCAACTGCTGCGGCTTCCGAAAGTGCCGTACATTATGTTCTTGTACACCGCTGATTTGCACCTCAACAATTGCGCGGCGGTACACAACGAGGTCGCGGCGGCTTACGGCATTCCCGCGCTGGATTTGGGCGCGTATCTGGGGGCGGCGTACACCTTGGAGCAGCGCAAGGCATTTTACGCCGATTGGCAAAGCGATTCCGTCCACCCGAACGCGGACGGTTACGCGGTGTGGGCGAATTATATGGTCAGTCAGTTTACACAGGACGGCGACGCGTTCTTTGCGCCGTCGAACCTCAACGGCGTAAACGGCGAAGCGCCGTATTTTGACGGCGCAACCCCGCTTGGCGCACCGGCGGCGGTTCCGATACAGCAAATCGCGAAAGCGTCAGAGGGGTGGAGCCTTGATTGCCCCGCGCACCCGCGGTGGAACGCGGGCGGCGGCAGGTGGGTAGACCATTTTTGGAGTGAGGACGCAATTTGGTGCACCTCGGAAAACGGCGCGGAACTCGAATTTTGGTTCACAGGGCAACGCCTTGGCGTGGTTTCGGAGGGACACGCCAACAGCGCGGATTTGGAATTGTGGGTGGACGGCGTGTTAAAAGATACCTTTACGGCGCGGGGCGGCGGTTCGGAGCATACGTACTTTTACGCGGGTACGCCGTTCGCGCAAGGGTGGCATAAGGGGAAAATCAAGTTGAACGACGCGGCGGCGGGCAGGGACGCGCGGATTAAATACATCTGTGCGGACCGCGACAGCCTATCGCCGCCCACGGTGACGGCAAACGCGGCGGGAGGGCAGACGATTCCCGCAACGGACGGAACCGCGCTTGTTCCCCCGGGAACGCAGGAGTTCGCGCTGATTTTCGACCGTCCCGCTGATTTTACGGTCGTCAACCCGGAGGACTATGACCATGCGGAAACGATAGATTTAGACGCGCTCGGCTTGCCCTCGCTGAACGCGCCCTGTTTGGACGCGGTGGGCGTAAAGGTCGGCGGCGCGGACGCGGAATTTCGCGGCGTGTATGACGTTAGCGGGACGTATGACGCGACGCGGTATGTGATTTCTTTGGCAAGCGCGATTGCGGAGGGGACGCGGTGCGAAGTCACAATCGGCGCAACTGTTTCCTCACAGGGCGTTGCGGCGGGAACTGACGCGGTACTGCTCCTTGCCGAAGGCGCGGAACAGGCGCAGGATTACGAACTTCTCCACCACGAGGACGGCCCGATTGTCCACAACGGCGGCGACTACGCACGTGTTGCGCTGGGCAAGACGATCGCCGCGACCG
>JAIRSR010000118.1 GCA_031255355.1 Clostridiales bacterium | reverse complement strand
CTCTTCCGGAGTTCCGTCGGGAATGATTTTTGTATTGTCTATTCCGCCGTAAACCGCTAATTTCTTATGATATTTTCTTTTGAACTCCGCAAAATCATTAAACTCCGGTTGCAATGGATTAACCGCGTTTACGCCCATTTCAAGCAAAGTGTCCAGCGCGTCGGTGATCTTCCCGTCGGAATGGTATACAACAAATTTATTGTTACGCTTTGCCATAGCAATGCCCGCTTGAAAATAGTCGAAAATAAATTCCTTGATCATATCCAGCGACATAATCAGTCCTTTTGAGGCGGCAATATCATCTTGAAAATATATCGCCGTTATCGGAAGTTTCACCACTTCCTCAATCACTTTATTTTGCAGATCCATAATTCGCTTAATCAATTTATGTAATTCAGACGGCACATCGTAAACATCTAAATATAAGTTGTCAAGCAGCCGAATACTGCTGAGCACCGTAAACGGACCGGGGATATTCACAAAAATCGCTTTATCCGGATATAAATCAAGCTTCGTTTTTATATCTGAAAATGTGTCCGCCGTTATTTCGGGCATGACTAAGCGGTCTGCTTGCTCCCAATCCTCAAATACGGGCTTTGTGTACCAAATGCTGCCATTTTCTTCTTTGTGCTCCCCTTGCGGCCAATTGAGATTAGGAAAGGTTTCAATAACGTCAGCTTGATAATGGTTTACCCTGAAATCCTTGCCAAAATTCAGCTCATACCGATTAAGCAGCCTTCTGTCCATCCAAAAATTAAACGGTATTCTATCTGTTTTCTCAAAACACAGTGCTTTTTCTACCCTTTCTTTCGATGTCATCGATAACTTCCTCCTGGTATAATATTTTTGTGGAACAGCCGCACGGCAGCCAGCCGTGACTATTCCCAACTCTTGCCTAAGCTGTTAGAATAAGTTGTAATTGGTCTGACGTCGCCTCCAAGGGCTTTCACGTCCGTATAACAGTCAGTCAGCCATCAACTCATTCGCAGCGTTCGTTTTACGCAGGTAGAACCATGCTCCGTAAGGCTTTCGCGGCGTTTTCCTCGCGCCGCGCCCTCAATTCCGAAGCGTCCGCTTCACGAGGCTGCCTTGCGCCGCAGGCGTTCGTATCACTCACCAGATAGAATCGGCAATGAGTAAACCCTCCTGTGCGCTTTGCGTATCCCGGTCGGGTAACTGATGGTTCACCCATTACACAAATCTAATTTTGGGAGGTACATATGAACGCTGTTGGAATCGACATTTCTAAAAATTCAAGCATGGTCGCCGTCCTGCGTCCTTTGGGCGAGATTGTGCAAAAACCCCGCCCGGTTTCTCACACCGCCGCCGCGCTTGGCGAATTGGCTGATTCGCTTTTGCGCCTTGACGGCGATGTTCGCGTCGTTATCGAGGCAACCGGCAAATATTACGAGCCGGTCGCTCAAGCCTTGTACGACGCGGGTTTAGCGGTGTGCGTCGTCAACCCTCTGCTGATTCATAACTACTGCAACAACTCACTTCGCAAGGTAAAAACCGACAAAGCGGATGCCTTGAAAATCGCGAAGTACGCGCTCGATAATTGGGTGGAGCTACGCCCATACACCACAGTTGATACAATTCGCCAAAAGTTGAAAGTTTTCAGCCGTCAGTTTAACCTATACACCAAAACTAAAACTGCGCTGAAAAACAACCTTATCGCGTTCCTCGACCAAACTTTCCCCGGCTTGAACGCGCTGTTTGACAGTCCCGTCCGCGCGGATGGTCACCAAAAATGGGTTGACTTCGCCGCCGTTTTTTGGCACTCGGAATGCGTTGGCCGCGTGAGCGAAGTCGCTTTTGTCGAACGTTACCGCAAGTGGTGCAAGCGGCACGGTTATTGCTTTTCAAACGATAAAGCCGCCGAAATTTACGCCGCTTCGCGCGGACTGACGGTCACAATACCGAAAAACGCCAACACCAAGCTGCTCATAACCCAAGCCGCCGCCCAGTTGACCGCCGTTTCAAAGACGGTCGAAACCTTCCGTGCCGAGATGATTCGCCTTGCCGCCTCTCTGCCGGAATTTCCCGCCGTCATGAAACTGTACGGCGTTGGCAAAACGCTCGGTCCGCAGCTTATGGCGGAAATCGGCGACGTAACGCGTTTCGAGCATCGGAAGTCGCTCGTCGGCTTCGCCGGGATTGATTCGCCGCCCGATGAATCCGGCAGCCACAAGGCGCAAAGCCGCGAAACCACCAAGCGCGGCAGCGCGCCGCTACGCAAGACGCTGTTTCAAGTGATGGATTGCTACGTTAAACATTCGCCGCAAAACGAGCCGGTGTATCAATTCATCAGCAAGAAACGCGCCGAGGGCAAGCCCTACTACGTCTATATGACCGCTGGCGCCAACAAGTTTTTGCGCATTTATTACGCCCGCGTAATGGAGTATCTGCGCGATTTGGATAACGCTAAGTCATAACGCCTCGTTCCTTTCCCCGTCCTGCGCCTTCGCGAAATTTGACCTCCGCGTAGGCTTGTTTGCTATGCCCTTTTTTACATCCTCGAAAAATTTTCAACTTTTTTCCCAAAAAGGCTTGACTTCTATTTGCAGGACTGGTATTTGCCGTAAGCAACGGAAATTTTATGCAAATGCGTATCATTCGCACTTGACAAACAACGCGCATCAAGTTATACTATATTATAATGCAAATAGGTATCATTTGCAAGCAAAAAAATCGGAGGGTGATAAAAATGTTAAAAAAACGAACCAAACAGACCATGTTGTTGCTGTGCCTAAGCGCGGTGATCGGACTTTCAGCGTGCGGCGGGCAACAGTCGCCGGGCGGTGAAACGACCGGGACGGGGACGGAAAAACTTAAAGTTTCCGTTACGTTTAACGCGATGCGGGAGTTTGTCCACGCCGTCGGCGGGGATAAGGTGGAAATTTCAACCATGATTCCCGACGGCACGGAGCCTCACGCGTTTGAGCCAAAAGCGCGGGAACTTGCCGCGCTAAGCACCGCCGACGTTTTTGTCTACAACGGCTTGGGCATGGAAGCGTGGGCGAGCGAGGCGGTACAGGCGGCGAATAACGCGAATTTGCTTGTGGTGGACGCTTCCAAGGGCGCCGACGTGATCCAAAATACGGAGCAAGAGGAAATCGAGGAGCACGGGCAGTACGACCCGCATCTCTGGCTCAGTCTGAAAGGCGCGGCGGCGGAAGTGAAAAATATTCGGGACGCGCTGACGCAAGCGGACGCGGACAACAAGGCGTATTATGAGAAAAACTGCGCGGACTTCACCGCCCGTCTGGACGCGCTGTACAACGAGTATGACGCGAAATTCCGCGCCGCGAAAAACAAGAGTTTCGTAACGGGACACGCCGCGTTCGCCTACCTTTGCCGGGAGTTCGGCTTGGAGCAAAACAGCGTGGAAGACACTTTCGCGGAGGGCGAACCGAGTGCGCGGCAGTTAGCGGAACTAACACAGTATTGCAGGGACAACGGCGTAACTACCGTTTTCGCAGAGGAAATGGCAAGCCCCGAGGTATCCGAAACACTTGCGGCTGAGGTCGGCGCGAAAGTGGAAACAATCTATACCATCGAAAGCGCCGAGGAGGATAAAACCTACCTGGAACGCATGACGGAAAACCTTGAGAAAATTTACGCCAGCGTATCGGAGTAACGCGACCCGTTGCGGCGTATAATATGGCGTGTTCCATAGCGCACAAAGCGAAAGAAAATAAGATAAAATCCCCCCAAGGGGTTGAGGGAGAAATGGAAACATTGAAATACTTAAAAACATTGGAGTCGTGCGTATATCATGGGTAAGTTTCACTTATCTATTGACTTTTTAAGAGATGTTGTTCTGTTTCCATTTCACCTTTTTTGTAATGTCATTGACTTGTTCCATTGAGTTTGCTCCGATCGCTTTTGTTTTCAATTTAAGTTTAATCGGTTTTGTTCCTCAATGGAACTTTTTTATTTTAAGGGGCAATTCATTTTACAACTTTCCGCCCGGATTGGTACCAAGCGTTTTATCCG
>JAIRSR010000114.1 GCA_031255355.1 Clostridiales bacterium | reverse complement strand
TGTCCCGCTCCAATTCACAATCCACAATGCCGTACTTGCCGACCTCGGCGGCGGGTACGCGCTGTACGCCAAGCACCGACGTGCCGAAAATATCGCAAACGTCTTTCATCTGCGCCAAGCACGGCCGGCTCGCGTCCACAATGTCGTCCCCCAACAGCACGGCAAAGGGCTGGTTGCCGATAAAACTTCTTGCGCACAGCACCGCGTGACCCAACCCTCGCGGCTCCTTTTGCCGAATGTAGTGGATATTGACCATGTTTGAGATTTCCTGCACCAGGGACAGCAACTCTTCCTTGCCCGATTTCTGCAATTCATTTTCCAACTCGTAGGACTTGTCAAAATGATCCTCTATCGCGCGTTTGCTGCGCCCCGTGACAATGATGATGTCCTCGATTCCCGAAGCGACGGCTTCCTCGACGATATACTGTATCGTCGGCTTATCGACAATCGGAAGCATTTCCTTGGGCTGTGCTTTCGTGGCGGGAAGAAAACGCGTTCCCAAACCCGCCGCAGGGATAATCGCTTTTGTAATTTTCACGCAATTCTCACCGACCCTTTCGGCTCACCGAACTGTACCGCAGCGGAGCGTATAACGCGCTGACCGTGAGCCTGATCAACCGCCGCCTTGCCGCCGGGGACGCGAACCGCAACCTTTCGCGGTAAAAAAACGCGGAGTTTCGCCGCCGCGCACGGCATTTGACTGCGTTCATTCTTATTTTACCAAAAAACGCGCAAAAAGTAAAGTATTACTTTGAATAGCCTGTCTAAAATCTTCTGCGCGGCGTCCTGTTGGCGGATTTTCCGCCATACGTCGTTAAATTTCCTTGTAATAAACAAATTATTACTTCAAAAATTTGCCTTGTCTGACGAAAAATCCGCTCAACATGCCATCCACGATAAGATTTCACACAGGCTCTAAAATATTCCGCGCAGTGAAATGCCCTCGATTACTTTTGCTACGGCGTGTTCCGTATGCCGCACGGTAACGTGCCGCGCCGCGCGTTTCACCTCGTCCGTCGCGTTGCCCACGGCGTAGGAAACGTCGCAGACCCGCAGCATAGAAATATCATTTTCATAGTCGCCCATGCCTATGGTGGTATGGATACCTGCGCCGAGCATTTCTTTGATTCGCAGCAAGGCGGCGCCCTTGGACGCGCCGACGCTCATAATTTCCAAAAGGATCCCGCCGCTTTTGTTGAAATTGTAACTACCCGCGTATTTCGACGCGGCAAGGTGTTCCGCGATCCGCGCCGTGTCCTCCTCCGATTGCGCGAGGACGGCTTTCGTCCACGGTTTCGGCATCTCCGCAAAGGCGGCTCCGGGCAGCCGCTCCGCGCCGATATAGTTCGCGATATAGTCATTCGTCCCACGGCGGTAGATGTCGTCGTAATGATAGACCTCAAACCCCGCACAGTCAAACGTCTCCTCTACATACATCAACAGTTCCTCCGCCGTATCGCCGAGCGGCGCGGTATGTAAATACTCTTTTGCCGCCAAATCATACACCGACGCGCCATTATGCGCCGCAATCGGCGCGTTCGGCAAAAAATCCGTAAAAATCGTAGCGGCAATCATAGGCGTACGCCCTGTCGCGACGGTGAAAATCCCGCCTCCGTCCATAAAACGCTTGATTGCTTGGATGTTCTCGCGGGAGATTTCATTCCCGCCGCCCACCAGCGTCCCGTCCACGTCCGTACATAATAAATATCCCTCGTATGGTTTCATATAAACCCCCTTAAATTTTAATCATATCACATAGTATAGCACACAAAATATCAATTTTACAGCGTAGAATTCAAGAGTAAAAACGACAAAAACGGCGAATTTCGGCGTTTAGAAAACGCGGATTGAAATTTCGCAAAAAAACACTTGACATTCCCGCCGTAATGTATTAAAATGTTTAGGATAGTTTGAAATCGGGTCTGACCCACGGTAAGATTCAGACGGTCTAAATAATGACAGTCTACAAGGACGGTCTAAATAATGATGATTTAAGGAGGAAAAAAATGAGTACTTTCATGGCGAAATCAAAAGAACTTGACAAGCAATGGTATGTCATTGACGCCGCAGGCAAGCCGCTCGGCAGAGTCGCCGCCGCCGCCGCAGTGATTTTGCGCGGCAAGCACAAGCCGACCTACACCCCGCACGCGGATTGCGGTGAGTTTGTAATCGTAATCAACACCGATAAGGCGGTGCTTACAGGGAACAAACTTGATCAAAAAATGTGGTACCGTCACACCGGATACGTCGGCGGGATCAAGGCGGTCAGATACCGCGACCTTATGGCGACACGCTCGGATAAGGCAATGGAACTTGCCGTTTGGGGTATGCTTCCCCATAACAGCCTTGGCAGAGCGTCGCTTCGTAAACTCCGCGTTTACAAAAACGCCGAACATAACCATCAAGCGCAGAATCCGGTCGCTTGGGACCGTGAAATCAAATAGGAGAGGTGATATAAATGCCAGCAGTTTCTTATTACGGCACAGGCAGACGTAAAAAATCGATCGCGCGGGTGCGCCTAATTCCCGGCACCGGCGTGATTACCATAAACAAGCGCGATATTGATGATTTTTTTGGTCTTGAAACCTTAAAACTCATCACCCGGCAACCCCTTGAAGCCACACAAACGGTAGGGAAATTCGACATTGTTTCCACCGTTACGGGCGGCGGCGTTACGGGGCAGGCGGGGGCGATTCGCCTCGGCATTGCCAGGGCGCTTTTGGAAGCGGACGAGAGTTTCCGCCCGACGCTGAAAGCGAACGGGTTCCTCACCCGCGATCCCCGAATGAAAGAGCGCAAAAAGTACGGCTTAAAGGCGGCAAGACGCGCGCCGCAGTTCTCTAAGAGGTAATTCGGACGAACGCGGCAAAACGGAATTTTTTTCCAAATTCCGCATAATTTGGCTGTGTTTCGGATATACTATGATAGCGGTTTGACTTTCCGCGCGTAACATAATAAAGTCAAGCCGCAGATTTTATACTTTTTTGACAAACCCGGTAGGCTCCATTAGGTTCTAAAGGGGTATACTTGGAAAGTAACCGTATATGATTTGCGGGATTTTCCAACACGCCCCAAAGCAAAGACGCGGTCCTTACATAAAAATGATTGCTGGGAGAACAAAAAAATCAAAGCGGCAGGAAAAAACGGCGCAACTTCGCGCACCGCTTTGAACAATCAGGAGGTAAGTATGCGTTTGTTCGGCAAGGAAGTAAAACCGCGCCTCACTTGGCGCACCGCCGTTACAGCGGTTTTTTGCGCGGCGGTTTCCGTGACGTCGATCACGGGTTGGGTGTACGCGGTATCAAAGCAGGTCAGTTTGACGGACGACGACGGTTTTTCCGAACGTTTCACCACCTACAAGGCGACCACCGCTATGGTGCTTGCCGAAAAGGGGATCGCCCTCCGCGACGGCGACGAGGTAAGCCCGCCGCTTGCGGACCCGGTTCCCGACGGCGCGGAAATCACCGTGAACAGAGCGGTAGTAATCCACGTCGTCAACGGCGAGGAGGAGTTCGTCAAGCGAACCGCGAAAAAGACCGTCGCCGACGTTTTGAACAGTCTGGAAATCGCCGTCGGCAGCGGGACGATTTTGAACGCGGGATTGGACGACGCCGTGTTTGAGGGCATGACAATCAAGGTGATTCATTCCAGGCAGGAATTGATTTGCGTCGAAGAAGCGATTCCCTTTAAGATTACAAAAAAATCAACCTCTTCGCTCAAAGAGGGCGAAACGAGGGTTGCCCGGGAGGGCAGCGAGGGACGCGTGGAACAGACCTACGATGTGTACTATGAGAATGACAAAGAAGTCAGCCGCAGTCTGGTGAAATCCTCGGTGCTGGTCGCGGCGACGGATAAGGTGATTGAATACGGCGCACCCGCCGCGCCGAAAACCGCCGTGGTGTACAACAGCGGCACAGTAGTTTCACGCGGCGGCGAGATTCGCTATAAAGCGGTGCTTTCCTGTAGCGCGTCGGCGTACAGCATCCAAGGCAGAACCGCCACCGGCGTAAGCACAAGGGCGGGCGTTGTCGCCGTAGACCCAAGCGTGATTCCCCTCGGAAGCCGCCTGTATATCGAGGCTCCCGACGGCTCATGGACCTACGGAAGCGCCGTCGCCGCCGACACCGGCGGCTCCATTAAGGGCAACAAAGTAGACCTCTTTATGGAAAGTTTGCAGGACGCAAAAAAATTCGGCAGACGTAAAGCAACGGTGTATATTTTGGATTAAATAAAATTTCAAAACCCCCGCGATCCGTTGGATTGCGGGGGTTTTTCGATACGCATTAACAGACTTTACCGTAGCAAAACCGTTTTCCGTTTTGTGAGCGGCATAAGTTCCTCTTGTGCGGAAAACAGGTACAGCCGCACTTCGCCGCCGGGCGGATAGAGTTCCGGCAAGGCGAAAGACACTTTTTGTTCCGTCGGTTCCCCTGCGGTTCCTGTGATTTCAATGCTGCGCATCGCCTGCGCGAGCAGCAGCGTCCCCGCGCTGTCATTTACCGTCAAATACGCGTCCGCGATGATTGCGGTTCCTCCCGCCGATGTAATGGATACGGTGACTGCCCCCGCGCCGTCCGCAAAGTAGCCGCTTTCGCGCGGGTCGGTGACGATTTCCGCGAGCAACGGCTCTGACGGCGGCGCGACATCAAAATCGCCGAGGTAATACCGCTTTTCGCCGTCGGTCAGCGGAAGCGGCAAATCAACCTCGCCGCCGTTGCCGCTTCGGGTCGCCTCAACATAAAGGGAATACGTTCCCGCCGCCAACCCGGGCGGGAGTGCTTCCGCGACGGTCTGCGTTTTTTCCTCCCCCGGCAGGATTCCCCCGAGGTGAAACTCCGTTTTCTCAAACCGCGCCACAGGTTCCCCCGCAGCGTTCCGCACGGTAATCACCGGCCAGCCGTCCTTGTAAAACGGTGCGGTGCCGCCGTTTGTCCAGCGAAGCGTCAGCGAAAGTTTGCCGCCCGTCAAGACGGTTTGATCCCATACGGCGGTTTTCGGATAAAGACGGTATCCGATTTTGCCGTTCGCCTTTTCCATAAATTCCCTGTTGAATTGATAAAACGCCTTGGCGTAATGGTGAATGGAAAGATAGGACGCGTGGTAGTCCTCCATTGCCCGCAGCAAGTCCGCGCCGTCCGTCCACTCCGCGCCGATTTCAAACATATGGAGCGTTTCCAAAAACACCGGAGCGGTGCGCCAAAAGGGTTCCGCCATAAAACTATCTTCCGGGTGCCACCACGTGTTGTCGGTATAATTCCCCACAAGGCTGTCGTCACGGTAGCCAAAGCCCCGTCTTGCCGCGTCCTCCCGAATCGACCCGCGCAAATGCTCGTCTATCGTGAACACGGGCGTTTCCGAAAAATACCGTTCGTACAGGGCAAGGTGTGTGCGAATGGTTGCGTCGCTCACCGCGACTTGAGAGGTACTCGTATGCCCCTCGCCCCAAACGCCGATAGAACGAATATCGACCCCCGCCACGCGCGGGCTTCCGTCATACTTCCGCGCCAACGCCCGCAGCATATCCTCCAAGTGCGCCAAAAACACAGGGTCGTCAAAGTACGGCATCCAAAGGCTGTTATTCTCGTTCGTCGTAGGCCCGCCGCCCACCGTCCACAAAACGCCGTCCGCGCCGTCGTTGCGCACCCACTCCGGCGTAGCGTATTTCACCCCTGTTTCCGCGCAGGTAATGCCGATTGTAACACTTTTGCCAACGTCGGCAAAACGCTGAATTTGCGTGTCGATAAACGACCAATTGAACACGCCTTTTTCCGGCTCGATATGCTTCCACGGCAGCCGCAAATAGATTGTGTTCGCCCCGGGAACGTCGGTAAACAGTTCGTGGTTAGGCGCTGCCGCGTCATAAATCCGCGTAGAGTTATCATAGTAATACACCGCGAAGCCCATATCGGGATTTTGCAACGCTCTGCCGCCGTCGGTGAAGTTCGCCGCCCTCTTGCCGCGCGTGTCGCCGTAAACCGCCTCGGCAACCAGACGCGCCGCCGCCGCCCTGTCACAGTTCGCGTCAGAATACGGCGCAAGCCCCGCCCCCGTCGCTTGATTTAAGATTGCAATCAGTTGATTCACCGTCACGGGCGCGTCGGGGCGAAAATCGCCGCCCGAAGCGAAAATCCCCGCTTTGGCAACCGCCGCGACGACGGGGTAGTAAAACGCCTCCGTCCCTACGTCTTGATACGGCGTTTCGTACACAGGCGCAAGCGACGTCAGATAAAACACCGCCCGCGCCGCGTCAAGGCGCGTAAATTGCTCCCCGGGCTGAAATTCCTCCCCCGCCCGAAAGACCTTCCCCGCCAACAGCCGCAAGAACTCCGCCGTTTCCCCCGCCGTATCCCGGTAGGCGTTTTCCTCACTGTAAATTTCCGCAAAGCAGGAAGCGGCTACAGCGGGATATGCCGAAAGTACGCCGTTGACGCGGTACACTCCCGCGCCGTCAAACGCTGCCGCTTCCCATACGACCGCCTCCTCCCCCGCTTCCCCGCTGTCGTAGATCACCGATACCGTCGGCGGCAACGCGGGCGGCGCGGACGCGGGCGCACTGACATAAGGGTGAAACACCGTTGACGGCGTCCACACTTCCGTCCCCGCGACGCTTCCCATCAGTTCTAACTCGTCTATGCGGTAGTAAGTGGAAAAGAGGTACTTGCTTGTCACCTCAAACTTAATTTTGGTGGTGGGCGGGAAGTTCGCCGCCGAAAAGGTTTTCAGTTCCGCCGCGCTGTCCGAATGGGTAGACCACGTAAAACTGCCGCTGTCGTACCCCTGTACCCAGTCGCCGCCGCTGTAATAGTACAGCGCAAAGCGGCGCACACCGTAATCCCGCGCCAAAAACGCGTAGAGGTTCAGTTCGGATACCTCGACCAGAGTACGCCCGAAATCAAAAATAAACTCATGCGGCAGAGCAACCGCCAAAGCGTCGTTCAGCCAACTGCTTCCGTGCTTCGCCACAAACGCCTGTCCCACCCAGTCATAGCGTCCGTCCGTCATGTAGGATAAACCGAAGCCGTCTTGCGGCGGCGTACTTGCCGTGACGGAAACGCTAACCTCGCGGAGCAGGTTGACGCTGTTCGCCCGAACGACGGCAACGCCGCCAAGCGGCAACAGCACCGCCGCGATTGCGGTAATCAGAAGTACACGCATCGTTTGTTTCATCATAGCAACTCCCTCACAGTAACCGCGCCGTTTGCCGCAACGTCAATCACGCCGACCAAACTCATGCGCCCCCTGTCCCCTTGCAAGCATAGTTCATCCGTAGCGCTCATACCCGCGTATATTTCATAACTCTTGCCGTAATTCCGTTGAGATACAGACGCGTTTGCCGTGATTTGCGTCGTCCCCGTATTGTTGAGTTCGTTGCGCCGCGCGGTACTCCAACCCGTGGAATAGGGCGGGATTGCGGAAGTCATGCGCAAATTGCTGAGGTCTGTCTGCCAACCGTCCGCGTTGTGGATTTCAATCACAGGGGAACAAGCAGTCGGTATTTGCGTCCGCGCCGTGTAGCGCAGTGTAAAACTGAGCGTCCCTGACGCGTAGGAAGCGGCAACGCCGTGCACGTCATAATCCCCAATCACGGTGATTTCACCGATACGGTAGCGCAAATCTGACGGAGTTTCCCCGCCCGCCAAAGGCTTTTGCGGCGTTCCCGTAATGTCCCCCGCCGAAAGGTACACGCCGTAATTCCCGCCCGGCAAAACGTCCGGCAGACGCATGACCCACGCATGGCTCCTCCCCGACGCGCCCACCCCTTTCAGGCTGAACGCGTCGTCCACAAACACCGCCGCGATATAGCCCCCGCCGTCCTTTAGCGTAACGGCGGGATAGCAATCCTCCTCCACCGTCCGCGCGGCAGTCCAGCGGGCAGCGAAATTCACGCTTCCCCGCACCTGCACCGTTCCGTCAAACGCCGTCCCGCTATGGGTGAGTTCCTCCGCGCTCCCGCCTGCGGTAATGGCAATCGCAACCGTCAGTAAACCGCATACGGCGGCAACCGTAGGGCAAAGTATCTTTCTCATACGCATGACTTCCTCCTTTTTACTCTTCCCCGGCAAGGCTGATTTCCCCTGTTTCGGATACCCGCAAAAGCCCGACGGCGGTATATCTGCCTTGGTCGCCTTGGATAATCTCCTCGTCGTTGCCCTCCATGCCGAAATTCATCTTATAAGTTTTTCCGTAGTGATGCCGCCCGATACGGACTTTCATGGTAACGGTCGTCACGCCGTTTTCATTTAACTCCGCGCGTTTCCCCGCGTTCCAATCACTCTCAAAGGCGTTTGCGTCAAAGCCTACCAGCCAATTTTCCTGATCGCCGAACTTCGGCGCGTCATTGTTGTAAAACTCCAAAACAGGGCGGTTTGTCACGGGGATTTCGGTGTGTCCGCTGATTTCCAAAACCGCCGTAACCACTTCCCCCGCGCCGTCAACGCGCAGCAGTTTCGCGTCATAATCGCCCTTGACGTTTAACTTCCCGATATGGTAACGGCGATCCGCCGGCTGCGTGTCGGCAATCGGCATCTGCACACGCGGCGTGCCGTCAATGTCCCCCACGGATAAATACAAATCATACTCCCCGCCCGGAAGCACGTTAGGCAGGCGCAAATCAAACTGACGCGTAACGGACGGAATCGCGTCCGGCGGCCCGACTTCCAAATCCCGCAAATTAAAGGCGGTATCCACAAACACGCCCATAATGCCGCCGTCCTTGTCCCGCAGTGTAACGGCGGGGTAACCGCCCTTGTAAAACGGCGCGGTACCGCCGTTTTGCCACTTGAACGTCATATTGACCCTGCCCCGCGCGGCGGTGTGTTCCACCCAGCCGATTTCCAGCGGCGTTAAGCGGTAGCCCAACCGCCGGTTGGCGCGTTCCATAAATTCGGGGAACGCAAGCGCAAAGGGGCGGGCATGGTGGTGAATGGAAAGATAACTCGCGTGCCAGGTTTCCATAGATTCCAAGAATGTTTCGCCGGAAATCCACTCCCCGCGCGGGTACGCCTCCCACATATGGAACGTCTCTAACACCACGGGCGCGTTCCTCCAAAAAGGCTCCGCTTCCGCGTAATCGTTCGGGCTCCACCACATGGTGTTGTTGTCGTCCCCGGGCAGGCTGTCGTCGCGCATCCCGTAGCCCAACGCCGCGGCATACGCCCCCGCCCAGTCATTAAAGCCGGGGGTGTCGTCTTGCAGCACGATCGGCGTTTTTTTGAAGTACTTCGGATACATATCAATATGCGCCTTGATCGCCTCCCGCGTCGCGGTAACGCCGGAATCGCCCATATGCCCCTCCCCCCAAACGCCGATAGAGCGCACGTCAATCACGCTGACGTTAGGGTTGCCGTCGTATTTTTCCGCGTACCGCGCGAGCATATTTTC
>JAIRSR010000255.1 GCA_031255355.1 Clostridiales bacterium | reverse complement strand
CAACGTCAAGCAACGCCTCGCTCTGCTTGATTTTTTCCAGACGCGGCTTAGTACTCGGGTGTTTCGGCGTGAACACCGTACAGCAATCCTCATACGGCAAAACGGACGTTTCAAACGTCCCGATCCGCCGCGCGATCCGCACGATTTCCTCTTTGTCCATGCCAATGAGCGGACGGAATACGGGACGCGCCGCCGCGTCGTCCGTCACCACCAGCGACGCCATGGTCTGCGACGCGACCTGCCCGATACTCTCCCCCGTCACCAACGCCGCCGCCCCCGATTCCCGCGCGATTGCGTCCGCGATGAACATCATCATGCGCCGCGTGAGGATCGTCGATTGCTCCCCCGGGCATTTTTTGTTGATTTCCAGCTGAATCTCGGTAAACGGCACGACATGCACCGTCAGACTGCCGCAATATCCCGCCAAAATCCGCGCCAACTCCAGCACCTTTTCCTTTGCCCGCTCCCCTGTGTAGGGGTAACTGTAAAAGTGTACGGCGTTCAACTCCACCCCGCGCTTGGCGACCATATACCCCGCGACCGGGCTGTCTATGCCGCCGGATAACAGCAGTGTCGCCTTGCCGTTAGTCCCTGTGGGCATACCGCCCGCGCCCGGTATTTTATCGCAATACACATACGCCGCGAAGTCGCGCACCTCGACCCGAATCAGCAAATCGGGGTTGAGGACGTTTACGGACAAGTGCGGGCAATGTTCAACGACCGCGCCGCCCACCGCCGCGGATATTTCCGGCGAGCCGTGGGGGAATCGCTTGTCCGCGCGTTTTGTTTCCACCTTAAAAGTACCCGGCGGCGCGTCCTGCGCCAACGCCGCCGCGAGAGCGCATATTTGGTGCAAGTCCTTTTCCGCCGCCCGCGCGACCGCGACGGACACCACGCCGAACACGCGCGACAGCCGCTCCGCAAGTGCCGCCGCTTCCGCGTCCCCGCCGCGCGGCTCGATGTACACCGTCGCCTGTGCTTTCCGAATTTTGCCCGCCCTGTCCCCCGCCGCCGCGCGGATATTCCGTATCAGACGATCCTCGAACAGCGGACGGTTCAGTCCCTTTAGTATAATTTCACCGTATTTCAAAAGTATAATTTGATTCATTGCACTCTCCCTAACCGCGCACGCACTGCGCACGCAACTCCGCGATTACCGCGTTGATAATCCCGCCCGCCTTACTGATTTCCTCCCGCGTATTACAGTGGGAAAAACTGATCCTGATACTGCCGTCGATCACGCCGCGCGGCAAGCCCATAGCGGTCAAAACGTGGCTCGGGCGCGGACGGCGCGAGGAACACGCCGAACCGGACGACACAATCACGCCGCGCTGTTCCAAGGCGTGGAGCAACACCTCGGAGCGGATCCCCACCGCCGAAACATTTAATATGTACGGGGAACCGTCCGCGCTGTTGACGACCACGCCCTCTAACATTCCGCGCAGGAGGGCGTTGAACCCGCAAACACGCGCGTAATCCCAATCCACACCCGCCGCGACGCCGAATCCCGCAATCGCGGGGGTGTTTTCCGTCCCGCTCCGCATAGTATTTTCCTGCCCGCCGCCGAACAGCACGGGCGAAATTTTCACGCCCTTGCGGACGTACAACGCGCCGACCCCTTTCGGGCCGTGGATTTTGTGCGCGGATACGCTGATTAAATCCGCAAAACGCGCGGAAAGCGGAAGTTTGCGGTAACTCTGCGCCGCGTCCACGTGCAACAGCGTTTTCGGGTTTTTCGCCTTGATGATACGGCTGATTTCCTCAATCGGCTGAACCGCGCCGCTCTCACTGTTGACGTGGCTCACGCTCACCAACGCCGTTTCGCCGTCAATCACGCGTTCCAAGCCGTCAAGGTCCGCGATTCCCTTGCCGTCCACCGCGACATAGCGCGTGTTCCCAAGGTTTTTGAGCGGCTCTAAAACAGACTTATGCTCCGCCGCCGTCGTAACCACGCCCTTGACACGCGCGGCGTGTACCGCGCCGGTTAAGGCAAGATTGTTGCTCTCCGTCCCGCCCGACGTGAAATAAACGTCAGACGGCGCAACGCCCAGCGACTCCGCGACCTGCCGCCGCGCGGTCTTTACCGTGCGTTCTGCGGCGACGCCCATTGTGTGCAAGGAGGACGGATTGCCGTAAACATCCCGCATCACGCGGGTCATTTCCTCCGTCACGCTGTCATATTGCCGCGTAGCGGCACTGTGATCCAGATAAATTATATCCAACAAAATTCATTCCTCTACGGCGTTTTTTCACGATATTGCGTAAGTTGTTTTGCGCCTCATCAACATATTAGACCTGTCCGCGCACCCCCGCGCGGCAGCGAAAACGGTATTTTTTCCGCTCACGCCGGGTGCGCGGACAGGTCTATTGTACTATAATTCCAAGCATATTTCAATATATTTTTGCGTATTTTGCGTATTTTGCGGAAAAAACAACGTTTCCGCGCGGTTCGCGGACTACGGCGTTTTTTTATACTTGGTGGGGCTCATGCCCATTTTGTTTGTAAACATTCGCGTAAACATGAACTCGTCGTCATAGCCGACGGAACGCGCCACATCGCTAACGCGCAAATTCGTTTCCAAAAGCAGACGGCACGCCCGCTCCAGACGGTACGCGATTAGGTACTGCTGCGGCGAAACGCCTGTTTGCGCCTTGAAAATCTCATAAAAATAACTCCTGTTCAAGCCGATTTTCCCCGCCAGCGCGTTGACGCTTACGCCGTTGACATAATTCGTGTGGATATACTGAATCGCCTGCGCGACGTACTGCTGACGCGGCGAGGATACGTCCGTCCGTCCGCGCTCCGCGTTTTGCGCCAACACCCAAAAAAAGCGGTATAACTCGGCAAGCAAAACAGTTTCCACCTCCCGCTTGCCCCGCGCGTCATACATGCTTGAAAAACAGTCCCCCGCCCGACGGTCGCAAAATACGGGATTTTTTTCCGACAGCCCCGCCTTGCGCAAAAGTTCATTCGCTTTCACGCCGGAAAAGCCGATCCAGACGTATTCCCACGGCGCAACCCGGTCTGCCTCGTAATACGCGAGTTGCTTCGGGCAAATCAAAAACCCGCCGCCCGCCTCTACACGCCGCGACGCGCCGCAGGACTGAAAACTCCCCGCGCCGTCCACAACATAATGTATAAGATAATGGTCGCGCACCGCAGGGCCGAAAAAATGCGAAGCGTCGCATTTTTCCCAACCGAATTGTATTATTTCAATATCCGTGTTATACTGCCGGTTCAAGTATACACTGTTCGTCATTTCATCACCCAACATAAATCTATTTTCAAATAACTTTTTGCCATACAATTTTATTGTACCATATTTTATAATTAAGTCAATACTATCTTAGAGTTTGTATCGAATTTTACGCCGGCGGCAAACGATACACGCTCTTAAAATGAGGAGGGTTTTTTCATGCTCAAAATTACGTTCATGGGCGCGGGAAGCACGGTTTTCGCTAAAAATGTGCTGGGCGACGCTATGGTCACTCCCGCGCTGTGCGAAAGCGCGATCGCGCTGTACGACATCGACCCGGTGCGGCTTCAGGAATCCTACGACATGCTCAGCGCAATCAACCGCAACTGCAACGGCGGCAAGGCGCAAATCACGAAATACACGGACAGGAAAGAAGCGTTAAAAGGCGCGAGTTACGTCATCAACGCCATTCAAGTAGGCGGATACGACCCCTGTACCATTACGGATTTTGAGATACCGAAAAAATACGGTTTGCGTCAGACCATCGCCGACACGCTTGGCATCGGCGGCATTTTCAGAGCACTCCGCACCATCCCCGTCATGTTTGACTTCGCGCGGGATATTGAAGAGGTCTGTCCCGACGCGTGGTTCCTAAACTACACCAACCCAATGGCGATGCTCGCGGGCGCGATGCAACGCTTCACGGGCGTAAAAACCGTCGGACTGTGCCACAGTGTACAAGTGTGCAGTAAAGGGCTGTTGGACGGTCTTGGCATGAGTACAGAGGGCGTTTATGACAAAATCGCGGGGATCAACCACATGGGCTGGCTTTTGGAGGTGCGGGACAAGGACGGCAACGACCTGTACCCCGAAATCAAAAAACGCGCCGCCGAAAGAACGGAAAAGCACACCGACATGGTGCGGTATGAAATTATGAAATCTTTCGGGTATTACGTCACGGAATCCAGTGAACATAACGCGGAGTATATGCCGTATTGGATCAAAAGCACCCATCCCGAGTTAATTGAAAAATTCAACATTCCGTTGGACGAGTACCCGCGCCGTTGTGTCCGTCAAATCGAGGAGTGGAAAAAGCGGCGCGACGATTACACGCAAAACAGCGCACTTTCGCATGAGCGTACCCATGAGTACGGTTCCTACATCATGGAGGCTATGGAAACCAACGTGCCGTTCAAAATCGGCGGCAACGTGATTAACACCGGGCTGATTACCAACCTGCCCTCCAACGCGTGTGTCGAGGTGCCGTGCTTGGTGGACGCAAGCGGTGTAAACCCCTGTTACGTCGGCGCGATCCCCGAGCAACTCGCCGCGCTGAACAGAACCAACATCAACCCGCAACTGCTTACCATTGAAGCGGCGGTCACGCTGAAAAAAGAGAATATCTACTACGCGGCAATGTTAGACCCGCATACGAGCGCGGAACTTTCGACAGACCAAATCAAATCGCTTTGCGATGACTTAATCGAGGCGCACGGCGATTGGCTGCCGAAGTACAAGTAGAATCTGTCCTCGCAATAAACAAAATTTTACCCTGCGGAATGATTTTATCCGCAGGGTAAAATTTTTGTTTCAACTTTGTCTGTCATTACGGCGCGTCGTTATCTGTTTACCGCCTTTACGGAATGGTTTAAGTACTCTTGGTGTGAAAGTCCGTTCGCCTTTGCTCTTTTCAGCAAAAGGTTATATTTTGTTTCCG
>JAIRSR010000038.1 GCA_031255355.1 Clostridiales bacterium | reverse complement strand
AATTGCGGTGGCTGTACCTCGGGCTTTCGGTATGCCTGTTCGTCCTAACGCAGGCAATCGGCGTAACCGTCGGCGGCGCGCGCAATTGGATTGTGCTGGCGGGGCGTTCGTTTCAACCGTCAGAGGTAATCAAAATCCTGTTCGTGCTGTTTTTGGCGAGTTACTTCGGCGCGGATCGAAGCAAAAAAATACGCAAAATCCCCGAACGGTACATGATTGCGGCGGTTACCTATGTTTTTATGGGGTTTTTAATACTACAGCGCGAATGGGGCAGTACTTTGGTGTTTTTCCTCACCTATTTTATACTGATGTACATCTATGACCACGATGTGCTTTTGCTCCTCGCCAACGCGCTCATGACAGGCGTCGTCGGGGCGGCGGGTATGCTGACCATGCGCCACATACAGGTGCGGGTGCAAAGTTGGCTCAATCCGTGGGAGGACATCGCGAACACCGGCTATCAGATTACGCAATCGCTGTTCGCTATCGCGTCGGGCGGTTTTTTCGGCAGAGGAATCGGGCTTGGCAACCCGGAATTTATCCCCGAGGTACACTCTGATTTTATTTTTTCCGCGATTTGTGAGGAAATGGGCATCTTCGGCGGCGCGGCGGTGATTCTGCTGTACTTCATTTTCATTTACCGCGGCGTTAAAATCGCGCTGATGCTTCCCGAAGGCTTTGACAAGGCGGCGGCGTTGGGCATTACCGTGATGTTCGCGTTCCAGACCTTTATCATCATCGGCGGCGTGATTAAACTGATTCCGCTGACGGGCATTACCTTGCCGTTCGTCAGTTATGGCGGCAGTTCCCTTGTGAGCAGTTTTATCTCGTTGGGGATTTTGCAGGCAATTTCCGCAAAAGGGAGGGCGGCAAATGATTAACAAAAGAATCGTCAGAACGCTGTTCCTGCTGACGCTGATGTTTTTATCGCTGATTGGTTATTTGACACATTTCGAGATTTTCCGCAAGGAAGCGGTGGAGCGTCACGCCTTTAACAAACGGCAGTGGGCGTGGGAGGAGGATATCGCGCGGGGGACGGTTACGGACCGTTCCGGCGTTGCGCTTGCCGTTTCGGAGGGCGCGGCGCGGGTCTACCGCTTTGGTTCGCTTTACAGCCATGTAATCGGGTACAACTCTAAAATATACGGCAAAACGCTGTTGGAAAATAAATACAACAAACTCTTGCTCGGGCAGGATGATTTTACGGCGGTGCTGAACCTTGCGGGCGACGGAAAAGTCGGGTTTGACCTCACGCTGACCATTGACCACGGCTTGCAAAAATTGGCGTCGGATCAATTAGGCGGCAGGAACGGCGCGGTAGTTGCCCTCAATCCTAAGACGGGCGAGGTGTTGGCGTTGGTGAGCAAGCCGGATTTCGATCCGTCGGATGCCGCGCTATCCAAGCGTTGGGCGGAGTTGACGGAAAGCAAGCAATCGCCGCTTTTGCCCCGCGCGACAGGCGGGCTTTACGCGCCCGGGTCTACCTTTAAGATTATTACCGCCGCCGCCGCGATTGAAAACGGCTTGGACGGCGGGGTGTACGAGGACAGCGGTGCCGTCACGATCGACGGCGCGTCGTTTGACAATTTCGGGAAAAAAGCGAACGGTTCCATTGACTTTCGGCAGGCGTTTTCCCTTTCCAGCAATTATGTGTTTTGCACGTTGGGGGCGCGGCTTGGCGGCGCGGCGCTTCGTGAAACGGCGGGGAGGTTCGGCTTTGACAGGACGTTGGATTTTGACATCAGCGTGACGAAAAGCAGGTTTCAGCAGAGCGACGGCGGGGAAGCGGACGGCGCGGCGCTTGGAATCGGACAGGGGGAAACGCTTGCCACGCCGCTTCAAATGGCGATGGTCGCGGGGGCTGTCGCGAACGGCGGCGTAATGATGAAGCCGTATCTGGTGCGGCGGGTGACGAACAAAAACGGCGGCACGGTGCGGGAAACACGCCCGCAGCAGTTGTACCGCGCGGTTTCGCCCGAGGTCGCGGATCAACTGACGGAAATGATGATCGACGCGGTGCGGAGCGGTTCCGGCAAGGCGGCGGCGGTCAGCGGCGTTGTCGTCGCGGGTAAGACGGGCACTGCGGAAAATGAGTTGCTCACCAAGGAAAAAAACCGCGAACATACATGGTTTGTCGGCTTTTCCCCCGCGCGGGACCCGCAAATCGCCGTAGCGGTTATGTTGGAGTACAGCGGCGGGAGCGGCGGGGAACTGTGTGCGCCTATTGCCGGGGAAATACTGCGGTATTACAAAAAATGAGCAATTTTGCAAACACGCCATACGGTTCCGTTGCGATAAAGGAGCGTTGCCATGAAATCCGAACGCGTTAATTTAATACGGATTGTCGGACTTTCCGTTGCTTCCTGCTTGATTTATACTCTGCTGTTAGGCGCGTCGTATCAGTATTTTTATACGGCGGCGGCGAAACTCGCGCTGTTTTTGGCTGCGCCGGTTTGCTATTATTTTTTGTCAAAGCGGGGACGGCTTGCAGACCTGTTTTGTTTGCGGGGCGACAAAAAATATATCAAAATCTCCGCTTGGTTGGGAGTCGCGGCGTTCGCGGCGGTGATTACCGCGTTTTTCGCGCTGCGTAAACAGTTAGACGCGCAAATGATTTTGGACGGCTTGGCAAAAGAGGGCATCACAAAAGCCGCGTACCCTTACGTATTTGTACATATCGTGGTGATTAACGCGCTTTTAGAGGAAGTGTTTTTCAGAGGTTTTGTATTTTTGACGCTGTTCCGGTTGGGTTTTCAGCGGTTTGCCTATGTATTTTCAAGCGTTTTGTTCGCGCTGTATCATATCGCGATGATGC
>JAIRSR010000028.1 GCA_031255355.1 Clostridiales bacterium | reverse complement strand
ACGTAAGGAATAGCTTTTTTATTTTAACACAATAAAATGACAGCGTAAACTCATATGTTTTCAATTCACGTTTTTTTGTTGTGAATTGTTCAATTCCTCTGAAAAATATATAGGTTTTTTCAAAAAAATCTAATTTTTCACGCGCAAATTTTTTGGCAAGTGATTTTTCAAAACGCCGTCGCCCGCTTTGCCCAGGCCTATGTTGAAGCATTTGCAAGGCGGCGCGGCGCGGTTCGGCGTTTGAGCGGACGGCGCTTTGGTTCTGACGGCGATCCATCCTTTGCCGTCGGCGCGAAGCGTTTCGCCCCGCAGATATGCCGCAAGTTCCCCGCCCTCCGCGTCAAGCGTTTGACAAAACCCGCGCCCGGACATACACAGTGAATGTGACGGTTGAAAGCGGTTTTTCTTATACTCGCCGAGGTGAAGCCCGTACCGCAAAAACCGAATCCCCGCCAAGTCCGTCTGTTCCGGGACGCTCCACAGGTGCCCGCCGAGGCGCGTGACGTTCGGAAACTCCGTATCGCGCGTAACGCCGCCAAGTTCCTCTACGCGGGACGGGCGGAAGAGTATTTCGCTCCTCTTTTTTTCACCTTTGTGCCGTATTTTCGCAATAAAATGCCCCTCGCACTTATGCGTGTGAGGGTACATACTATGCGCGTCCGCCAGAAAAAACGCGTCGTTTCGGCGCAAAAACTCCGCGACAACGCCCTCATTTTCCTCCGGCGCGAACGTGCAGGTCGCGTACACGAGTTCCCCGCCGTCCTTTAACGCCGACTTCGCGCTCTCTAATATCAAAAGTTGGCGGCGGGCGCAAATCCGCGCCAACGCGGGCGACCACTCCTCCGCAGCGGCGGGGTTCTTGCGGAACATACCCTCGCCGGAACAGGGCGCGTCCACCAAAATTTTGTCAAAATATTTTTCAAACTTGGCGCAAAGCCGCTCGGGTGCTTCGTTGGTCACGATTGCGTTGGTCACGCCAAGCCGCTCAATATTTTCGGACAGTATTTTCGCGCGTTTCGGCACAATCTCATTCGCGACCAACACGCCGTTGTTGCGCATCAGTGCGGATAGGTGGGTGGACTTCCCGCCCGGCGCGGCGCAAAGGTCCAGCACCCGGTCAGTTTCCCCGGGCGACACCGCGATTGCCGCCGCCATAGCGGAAGGCTCCTGCATATAAAACAGCCCCGCCGTGTGCAACGGACTCAGCCGCGCGGGAACGCCGTCCTCCGCGTACAGCCCGCTGTCGCACCACGGCACGGGCGCGGCGGGACTGCCTTGCAGTGCTGTAAACTCCGCCTTGGAAATTTTCAGCGTATTTACACGCAATCCCCGCGTCCGTTCGCGTCCGTATTCTGCGGCAAAAGCGGCGAACCCGCCGCCCAACTGCTTGCGCATTCTTTCCAAAAACTCCGCAGGAAGCGCCATGGGGATTATTCCTCGTCCTGCCCCGCGCCGGAATCCTCCCCGCGAGTGATTTTTTTCGCTTCCTTGTCGTGCAACTCTATGCGGTTGTTCCGCAGAGTGGACAGGGTTTGCTCCATAATCTTTTCCATATCCGCGAGTACGTCATCCGCATATTTGCGCGTTCCCTGCTTGATTTCCTTAGACCGCTTCGCGGCGTTGCCGATAATCTCCTCCGCTTGCGCCTTGGCGCGTTTGGTGATTTCGTTCTCGTTAATCATCGAGATGATTTTGTCCTCCGTGGATTTAATGATGTCGTTCGCTTCCTTTTGCGCCTCTAACAAAATGCGCTGACGCTCGTCCTTGACCCACTTCGCCTGCTTCAAATCGTCGGGCAATTTCAGGCGCATTTCCTGAATGAGGTCGAGCAGTTCGTCCTTGTCCAACAGACATTTCCCCGCGAGGGGAATGTTCAGCCCCTTTTCCACCGCGTCCTCCAAGTTGTCAATCAATTCCAAAATATCCATACGGGTTACCTCCTTAATTTATCATATATTTTTGTTTGGATTTCCTCCGGCACCATGCCGTCCAACGCGCCGCCGTACATGGCGATTTCCCGCACCACGCTTGAACTCAAGTACATGTTATCCGTCGAGGTCGTCATGAACAGCGTTTCCGCGCCGGGGTTCAGCTTGCTGTTGGTCAGCGCCATTTGGAATTCATATTCAAAGTCGGATACCGCGCGAAGCCCCTTGATAATCACGTCCGCGCCGCGCGTCCGCGCGAAGTCGGCAAGCAGCCCCGAAAACGCCGCGATTCTGACGTTTTCCATACCCGCCGTGACGCGTTGGAGGAAGTCTATGCGCTCCTCCACTGAAAACGCGGGCGCTTTATTATTGTTCGTCAGCACCGCCACGATGAGCGTGTCAAAAATTTTCGCGGAGCGTGTTATAATGTCCAAATGCCCGTTGGTGCAAGGGTCAAAACTACCCGGATAAATCGCGGTTTTCATCATATCACCTGTTTCCGTAGCGGCGGGGAACGCCGTCAATCCGCCGTAAATAACGTTATTTTCACTGCGCCGTATTTTGATTCCTTGATTTTGCGAAGTGCCGCCGACGGCGTTTCGTCCTCCGACGTTTCGCAGACCACAACCGCGCCGGTTGCCAAAAGGCGGCGTTGTTCCAAAAGTTCCAGCGACAATTCGCAAAGCCCCTTGTGATAGGGCGGGTCTAAAAAAACAACGTCGTACTGTTTTTGGCAACCCTCCAGAAATTCCCGCGCCGCGCCGACGAACACTTCCCCGCCGCCAAGCCGCGTCTTTCGGAGGTTTTCCCGCACAAACTCTGCCGCCGCCCTGTTTTGTTCCACAAAATCACAGCATTGCGCACCACGGCTCAACGCCTCAACGCCGAGCGCACCGCTGCCCGCGAAAAGGTCAAGCGTCCTGCTGTTCGGAAGATACGGCTGTATCATCGAAAACAACGCTTCCTTTACTCTGCCGCCCGTCGGACGTGTTTCCCGTCCCGCAGGCGCGGTCAGTTTATGCCCTCTTGCCAGCCCCGCGATTACCCTCAATACATCTTTCCCCTTTTAGATCTGTTAGCCCTGTCTTAGAGCCTGTATAAAATCTTATCGTGGATGGCATGTTGCGCGGATTTTTCGTCAGACAAGGCAAATTTCCGAAGTAATAATTTGTTTATTACAAGGGAATTTAACGACGTATGGCGGAAAATCCGCCAACAGGACGCCGCGCAGAAGATTTTAGACAGGCTCTTAAAGTAATACTTTACTTTTTGCGCGTTTTTTGGTAAAATAAGAATGAAAGCAGT
>JAIRSR010000006.1 GCA_031255355.1 Clostridiales bacterium | reverse complement strand
GGTATAACTGCGCGGTGCTTTGAAAAAACAGCCCAACGCCTCATCGATCACCCTATTGTCTTTCATCACCTTGCCAAGGGTCATTTTATGGCTTTCCGTAAGTGCGCCGCTGAAGATTGCCGACGCGATTTCCACCGCCCCGCCGCCGCTCAAACGTACAATACCTACGCCGCCCGCGCCGTTCGCCGTGGCGATTGCCGCAATCGTATCCGTTATCATAACATCACCCGCATCAAACGCGTTTCCCGCGCCCCGCTTGTATTGCACCTATCCGCTACTTAGGGCTGATAATAATCTTTCTGTGCGGTTCCTCGCCTACACTGCGCGTTGTAACCGCGTCGTTATCCTGCAACGTCGAGTGAATAATGCGCCTTTCATACGGATTCATCGGCTCAAACGCCATGTTCCTACGGTATTTCAACGCCTTTTCCGCCATACTGTTCGCAAGGCGCACAAGCGTTTCCTCCCGCTTCGCGCGGTAATTCCCCGAATCCAGGA
Organism: Clostridiales bacterium; assembly: GCA_031255355.1. Classification (GTDB taxonomy): domain Bacteria; phylum Bacillota; class Clostridia; order Monoglobales; family Firm-18; genus JAIRSR01. The sequence continues at coordinate 2,185 of JAIRSR010000006.1, read as the reverse complement.
TTACCCTTTTATAGGCATCGCCGCGCCGTCCCTTGTTGACGTACAAATTCACCAAATACTGCGCCGCGTCAAGCGTTTCCCCGCGCCGGCCGATCATGCCGCCGACTCCCTTGCCGGAAACCACCAACCGCACCGCGTCCTCGTCCTCCGAAACCTCAGAGGTGCAGTCCAAATTCATTTTGCTGATTAAAACGTCGATAAACTCTTTCGCGGCGTTCCCCGCGCCCGCCTGTTTTTCCTTGACGGAAACTACCACTCTGGCATCCTTGCCGCCAATCCCGAACAGACCCTTAGAGCCTTCCTCCGCGACCTCGATTACCGCGTCCTCTTGGGATATTCCAAGCCTGATTAACGCGCTTCGGACAGCCTCGTCCACCGTTTTCGCGCTTACCTCTATTTGATTCATTTTTTCCTGCCGCCTCCCTTCTTGGGTTTCCTCTCTTTCGTCCGCTCCGCCGTTTGCGTTACGAGCGGAACCTCCTCTGTCCGTTTGCTGCGGAAATAATAGTTCAGAAGCACCTGCTGCCCCATTTGAATGACATTGCCGATAATCCAGTACAGCCCGACGCCCGCCGGCATGGTGAACGCGAACCAAGCGGTCATAAGCGGAAAGATCATATTCATCGTTTTCATGCTGGACGCGGCGCCGCCGTCCGGCTGTGCGTTTCCGCTCATTGCCGTAGTCACTTTTGTGGAAAAGAACGTCGAAAAATACGCGAGCACCGGGATAATCCACAACAAATTGATGTATGCGAAACTCGGTGTGTCCCCGAGGTTAAGCCCCAAAAAATTAAAGTTTATGATGTCAACGCCGTCGATCCCTGCGGAACGCAAAATATCCGGGGTGAGATTTTGGGCGATTTTGATTTCAAATTGTGACGCGTTTTGCAACGCTTGTCCGCCGTTCGCCGTCAGAACCTGGTTCACCTTTTCCATCAGCAAGTTGATTTGGTCTGCCGTGAGTTTGAACATATGGGTCAGCGGCTTGATGATGACTTGGTACAGCCCTAAAATAATAGGCAACTGAATGAGGAGCGGCAAACAGCCCCCTGCGGGGTTCACGTTATGCGCCTTGTACAACTTCATGGTTTCCTCGTTCAGTTTTTCCTTGTCGTTTTTGTACTTTTCCTTGATTTGCGCGAGGTGCGGTTGGAGTTTTTGCGACTCCAACATAGATTTTTGCTGCTTTACCGTCAGCGGCAATAAAATAATCCTTACGATAAGCGTAAACACGATTAACGCCGCGCCGTAATTGCCTGTAAAATTATTTAACCATAACAGCAACGCGCCGAATGGCTGGGAAATCAAACCCATAAAGCCCATAATAGAACTCCCTTCACGCGCCCGCCGCGATGGTTTGACTGTATGCTTCGCCGTAACTCCGAAGCTGCGGGCATTTTGACTTTTTTGCAAAAATGGTACGCGAAATATCCGTGGATATTTTCGCGGAGTAAAACGCGGCAATCTATCGTATAGGAACGGTCGAAATACCCTCCTACGGTACAGGGTCACTGCCCCCGGCGCTCCACGGATGGCACCGAAGCAGTCTGCGCACCGATAAGTACAGACCCTTTACCGCGCCGTATTTTTCCAACGCTTCCAAGGCATACGCCGAACACGTCGGTTCAAAACGGCAACTCGGACGCTTCAACGGCGAAATAAAACGCCTGTATAAAACCACGACGCCCCGCAACAGATTTTTCATAAAAATAAATCCGCTTTCCTCAACATTCCGCCAATCACGCGGTGATAACGCTCGAACTCCGCCCCGAGCGCGGCGGCTTTCGCGACAATCACTATATCAAAACCCGCCTTTAACGAAGGCTCGTACAACCGAAAGGCCTCGTAAACGCGGCGGCGGACTTTATTCCGTTTAACAGCCTTTCCCAACTTTTTGCTGACAGTAATGCCGAACCGATTGTAGCCAAGTCTGTTCGGCATACTGTGCAAAACCAGAATAGGACTATGCTGCGGCTTTCCCCTGTAATAAAGCCGTCTGAACAAAGTGTTTTGATTTAGTGAAACCGTATTTTTCACGGAGCCTACGCCGTAAGACGCGCGCGGCCTTTGGCGCGGCGGCGGGCGAGTACCTTTCTTCCGTTGGCGGTCGCCATTCTCTTTCTGAACCCGTGTACCTTTTTCCTTTGACGCTTTTTCGGCTGATAAGTTTGTAACATTTTCTTTC
>JAIRSR010000267.1 GCA_031255355.1 Clostridiales bacterium | reverse complement strand
ATACGCGTTTGCTGTTTGCGTTTCCTCAATCGGCTCGCCGTTCCCGTTGATTTTAACGTATCTCAGCGCGGAACTGTCTTGTTCGCCGGCATATACCTGCCACAGCGCGACGAACTCTGTATCGCTCAATTTTACAAGATACGGCGTACTCGCCAGCAGATCATTGCCAATATAATTTGTCAACCGTATTTGCTTTGCTTTTGTGTTTTCGTCAAAGGTTTTCGGCACGGCGCAAATAATGATTTCGCGTTCATTTAACTCCGCTTCGTTCGCGGGACGCGCTCCGGAAACCGAGCCGGAACCCGCGCTCCAATCCGCCAACTTGGATTGGTCTACCGTATTCATGGCAACCAAATAATTTTCATCAGACACTTCCAGACCGCCGACCGATACCCCTGTATAATTCGCGCCTGACGGCCCGGGGATTGCAAGCAGGTCTATCCCGTCGTAAACGAACACTTCCCGCGATAACACGGAATCGTTGCTGACTTTGCCGTCCCGATCATAGTATCTGTCGGGCAACCCCCATACCTCAGATTCTGTTCCGTCACGATTCATCTTGTAATGATAGGCCGCCTTTCTGCTTTTTTGGAGAACAACGGAGCGGGGATACGCGTCGCCGTGGTCAACCAACACATGCGCGCCGCCGTCAAACCGCGCGAACTGGTGAAACGAGTGGCTGACGTGATTTGCCTGGTAACGCCCTAAATCATTGGTCACTTCCATTTTGTCAGTATTGATAATCAAGGTCAACTGCGATTGGTGATTCAATCCATCCTCCGTCGTATACCGCTCCCGGGAAGTGTGAATAATCAGGACGTCGTCTTGTTCTTCCATACTTGACGCTCCCGCGTCAAACGGATGTACCGTAAAACATTCGCCGCCGCTTACAGAAACAGCCGCAAGCCGTTGGAACTCTTTGTCGTACTTGACGACGCGGAGTACCTCTTTGGCATCATTTTCCTCATCGTTGTTGCTGCCGAAAACAATGTAGTTGTATAAGTTCCCCGCGTAAAAGCACCCAAATAAGTCCAACTCAAAAGGGATTTCTTGCTTTTTCGTTAAGTTGAAATCCGTATCGTAACAATCGGCATAAATTTTATCTTGCGCGTTAATCGCCGTAAATCCGTTTGACGTTTGATAAAGAAAGGTCTGCGCGTTCTTGCCGTAATTGCTCACGCTTTGCCGAAAACTCATGCGGTTGTATTTTTGTTTTTCGCCCGACCGTTCCGTCCGAACGGCGAGATCCGAAACACGCGTGGTAATATATATCGCGCTTTCCGCTTCAGACCAGTCAACATAATACGGAATCACTTCCGCTAAATCGCGCAACTTAAAATAGTTGTAATCCTTTATGTTGTAAGCGGCAAACTCTACTTGCTTGCCGTCTACCGTAAGCGCACTGCTTGTGGGAACCGCGTTGATTTGCGGATAGTATGAATGGCTTCCCTCGGGCGGGGTGTACGCGCTGTAAGGCGTTTGCGTATACACCTCGATCCTGCTCGCCGCTTCATTCCATTCCACGTTGAATTGGCTTGACGTGCCGTGAAACGCGTTCGCTAAATCTCTGATTTTGAAAAAGTTGTTGTCGTCAATATTGTAACCCTCCAGCCATGCCCGCGAACCGTTCACATAGATTGCCGCGTTCGTGTGTTCCGCGTTGTAGGGCGGCGCGGCAAAAACAACGCTGCCGCAAAGCAACGAAAGAATTATCACCGCCGATAGAGTTATTCGTTTCATCCAATGCAACATATTCCTACGCAACATATTCCTCATCTCCATAACAAATCGTTCAAGATTTCGCGTTATATTGATTCATCGCCGCGTCTATGCCGTCCGTGAGGAGGGTTTCGACAATATTCGGCATAATTTTCGCGATTTCCGTTAATTTTTCGATTTCGTCCTTAGAAAATTTCCCCAGCACGTAATCAATCAGTCCGTCCCGCTCCGGTGCGCCGACGCCGACGCGAATCCGTGGGAATTCGTCCGATTTCAGGTGATAGATAATGTTTTTCATGCCGTTATGCCCGCCCGCGCTGCCCTTGGAACGGATGCGTAACCGCCCCGCCGCAAGCGACACGTCGTCGTAAATAACAATAATTCTTTCGGGCGGGATTTTATAATACGCGGCGATTTCCCCGACGCTTTCACCGCTTAGGTTCATAAAGGTCTGCGGCTTCGCGAGAATCACGCTGTTGCCGCCGATACTCCCCTCGCCGGTCAGCGCCTTAAATTTGATTTTCGTCACCCGAATATCCTTTGCCGCCGCCAACGCGTCGAGCATTTCAAAGCCCGCGTTGTGCCGTGTATCGACATACTTTTTGCCAGGGTTGCCAAGCCCCGCGATAAGGTACGGCGTTGTTCCCCGCGCCCCTTTGCCCCCGCCGTTTTCCTGTGGTTTGGACTTAGACAAAAAGCGTGCTAACTGATAAATCTTCATAAACCCTCTCGATTGCCTCCGCGAACACAGGCGCGACAGACATTGTTTTTATTTTATCCAACTTCTTTTCGGGCGGCAATACGATAGTATCCAACACCAAAAGTTCGTCGATGGAGGATTCCGCGATACGCTCCACCGCAGGGGAGGACAGCACCGCGTGTGTCGCGCAGGCGTAGATTTCCCTCGCACCGCGCTCTTTCAGTGCCTTTGCGCCGTGGCACAGCGTCCCCGCCGTGTCGATCATATCATCTACCAGAATGATTTTTTTATCCCGAATATCGCCGATCACGTTCATGACCTCCGCTACGTTGGCTTTCGGGCGGCGTTTGTCGATAATCGCAAGCGGAACGTCAAGGCGATCCGCAAAGTTCCTCGCGCGGGTGACGCTTCCAAGGTCGGGGGATACCACTACGAGGTCATCCTTGTCCTCACCGAATTTTTCCGCGTAGTACGGTGCTAAAATAGGCACTCCAAGCAGGTGGTCTACGGGAATATTGAAAAACCCCTGTATCTGCGCCGCGTGGAAATCCATCGTCAGCACACGGTCCGCGCCCGCCGCCGCGATGAGGTCAGCGACCAACTTCGCGCTGATCGGGTCCCGCGCCTTTGCCTTTCGATCCTGCCGCGCGTAGCCGAAGTACGGAATCACCGCCGTAATGCGCCCCGCCGACGCGCGTTTGAACGCGTCCATCATAATCAGCAACTCCATAAGATGCTCATTGACAGGGTTCGAGGTCGATTGCACGACAAAAACGTCCGAACCGCGCACCGTTTCGTTAATCGCCACGCCGATTTCACCGTCGCTAAAGGTCTGCACCTTGGAATTTCCGATAGGAACCCCGATAATATTGGCGATGTCCTGCGCGAGTTTCGGGTTGGCGTTTGCTGAAAAAACCTTAATGTTCTTTCCGTGGGCTATCATAACATACTACCTCCGTCCGTAAGGTCTATTCGATAGAGCAAAAATGCTTGCGTATTGACGCGCGTCATTTTCTTTTCCATTCCGTTTTTACCGTTTGGCGCGAACGCGCAATCGCGAACGCGTGATTCGGGATATCCTCCGTAATGGTAGACCCCGCAGCGATAAACGCGCCGTCCCCCACCCGCACGGGCGATACCAGATTGGTGTTGCAGCCGATAAACGCGCCGTCGCCGACCGTCGCGCGGTGCTTTTTGCTGCCGTCGTAGTTGACAATTACCGTCCCGCAGCCGAAGTTGACCCCCGCGCCTACGTCCGCGTCCCCGATATAGGTCAGGTGAGAAACCTTTGTGCCGTCGCCGATTACGGCGTTTTTGATTTCGACAAAATCACCGATTTTGATGTTGTCGCCGATTTCACAATGCGGTCTTATGTACGCGAACGGCCCGACATGAACGCCGCCGCCGATTTTGCTCGCTACAACCACGGAGTTGTTGATTTCACTGCCCGCGCCGATTTCCGAAGCGGTAATCCGCGAATTCGGCCCGATCACACAGCCCTCCGCGACGGTGGTATCACCCTCTATGACGGTATTGGGCATAATAATAGTATCTCTGCCGATTACTGCGCCGCCGCCGATGTAAGCGGTTTGCGGGGAGAGGAACGTCACGCCGTTTTCCATATGACGCCGGATAATCCGTTCCCTCATGCGTTCGCTTGCCGCGGCAAGTTGTACACGGTCATTGATACCTATGATTTCGTTATGGTCGCCGAGCGTAAACGCGCCGGCTTTTTTATGTTCGCCAAGGAGGATTCCGATTGCGTCCGTCAAATAGTACTCCCCTTGGGCGTTGCCGTTACTGATTCGGTCAAGCGCGAACAGCAGCGCGTCCGTATCAAAAAAGTAAATGCCCGAATTGACTTCCGTAATCGCCCGCTGTGCCTCGCTTGCGTCCGCGTGTTCGACGATTCCCGCGAGGTTGCCGTCGGAGCCGCGGAGAATCCGTCCGTACCCGTTGGGGTTCGGAACGTGCGCGGTCAGTACGGTTACGGCGTTCCCGCCTGACGTGTGACAGGCATACGCCGCGTCCAGCGTTTGCCGGGTAATCAACGGTGTGTCGCCGCTTAAAATCAAAACGCGCCGCGCGTCCCGAAACAAGTCTTTCGCTTGCGCGACGGCGTGACCCGTGCCGAGCCGTTGCTCCTGCACCGCGTAGGATACGCTTTCGCCGAGGACGCTTTTCACTTCGTCCGCGCCGTGCCCGACTACGACGATTCGCCCGTCCGCGCCGGATACCGCTTCCAACACCCAGCAAATCAAAGGCTTAAACGCAATCTCGTGCAGTACTTTCGGCAAGCGCGATTTCATTCTTTTCCCCTCACCCGCCGCCAAGATCAAAGCAGTATACATCATACACCATCCTTAACGTCATTGTTTTTACATTTTATCATATTTTATACAAAAAATCTATGAAAATCAAGAAAAATATTGAACAATATTTTAACGCTTTTTTATTGCAATTTTCAACAAATTTTTTGTGGACCTATCCGTTGCGAAAGCACTCACGCTTAGATTGCCGAACAGGTCATGTGGTTCTCTTCAGCGCAAACTCATCATTGGCGCAACTCCTGCCGTAATAAAACAAATATTGTTGGGCGAAACCTCCGTACCGCCCGAATTTCTCGCGGACAAAGCCGTCGATGTCCTTTTCGCCGACCAAGTACAGACGGTGCAGTGTTTTTTTGATCCACACATCTTTGGGGAACACGTCGTATTTTTGGTACGCGAACAACAATACGCAATCCGCCACCTTATCGCCCACGCCGTTGATTTTTTTCAGTTCCCGCCTGCCGTCCTCCGCGCTCATGCCGTATACCGCGCTGAGGTCTACCTCCCCCGACGCTACTTTCCGCGCCGCGTCGAGGATATATTTATCGCGGAAGCCGCATTTGACAAACGCCAAATCACGCGCCGTTAGCCCCGCCAACACCTCCGGCGCGGGGAACGCGTAAAAGCCGCCGCGCGTGAGTTCCCCGCCGAAGCCCGCGCACATTTCCGCGATAATTTTTTTGATGCGCGGAATGTTATTGTTCGCGGATATGATAAAGGAAATCAGCGTTTCCCACGGTTGTTGGCGCAACAGCCTTATGCCGCCGCCGCTAAAAACGGCGTTTTTCATCACTCCGTCGCCGCAAATGGCGCGTTTGACCTTGCCGTAATCGCGCTCCAAGTCAAAATAGGCGCGGAGGAACGCGTCGCCGCCGCCGTCAATTTGTATGCCGCCCTCCGTATGCGCCGCCGTTATGACATGCCCGCCCGCTACGCCGATGTAACTGCCGTCATCCCGCCTGTTCCAACGGAAGCACTGACCGCATTCAAAGGTTTGCTCTAAATTAAAATCCCCGGTATTTTTGATAAACATCGCAATCCCCTATTTCCATTACAAGATAAGTATGGTATAATAGACTTGTCCGCTCACGCCGGGTGAGCGAACAGGTCTAATCAATACTGTCAATACAATAAGTACAATCAATAGCAATAATCCTCCCCCGAACGGATTTCATAGGAAAGGACTGTTCACCGTTGAGTAAAAAAATTTACGCGCTGCCCATTAACGCGGCGTTTGACCAAGACTGCGCGTGTCCGCTGTGCGACCTGGAGAACGGCTTGGATACCGAAGCGGTGGAGTACACCCTCGGCGCCGCCATGATGGAGCCGGACTTCCGCGTCATCACAAATAAAAAAGGCTTTTGCAAGCGTCACTTCGCGCGGCTCTCGTCACAGGGCAACGCGCTTTCCCTCGCGCTGATGATGCAGTCGCAAAGCGAATGGCAAAACAACCGCTTCAAAGCCGCGCCTCCCGCCGCGTCCAAGGGGATTTTCCGCAAATCGACGGAAAAGCAAGCCGCAATCCACCGCGCCCAAGAGGTTGCCGACTTTGTTTCCTCTTGCGCCGTTTGCGAAAAAGTGGAAAACACTATGGTAAAGTTTTTTGAAAACGTCGTGTATCTTTGGAAAACCGATAAGGACTTCCGGCAAAAGTGCGATAAAAGCGCGTTTTGCCTGCCGCACTTCGCAACGCTGACGCGATATGCCGCCGACGGGCTGAATGACGCGGAGTTCCGCGTATTCTACAGCACGTTGTTGGACGCGCAAACCGCGCGTTTGGACGCGTGTTACCGCGACGTTTCCGAGTTTACACGGCTGTTCGACCACCGCAGCGGCGGCGCACCGACGGAGCGGGTGAAAAACGCCCTCAAACGCTGTATCCATATGTACGGCGGCGTTACGCAAACCGATTGACGATAAAGCGGTTCGCCGCAAATTCCGCGTCGTCATTCAGCGGCGACAGCGTCACCGCGCCGTATTTCTTTTCCAACGCCTTGGTAAGTACGTAATCGCAAAGATGCGGGTTTTTTGGAAACAGCGGCCCGTGCAGGTAGGTAGCGATTATGTTTTTGTAACGCACACCCTCCGCGCCGTCCGTGCCGTTGTTGCCGCCGCCGCTGACCACCTTGCCCAGCGGCGCGTGACTGCCGATATACGTCCTGCCGCCGTGGTTCTCGAAGCCGACGACGGGTTGTTCAAGAAAGTCCGTCTGAATCACCACATCGCCAATCAGCCTGCCCTCGCCGCTTTCCGTAAACACGTCCAGAACGGACAGCCCCTCTACCGTTTCATTTTTCAGTTTGTAATACCGCCCCAACAGTTGATACCCGCCGCATATGGCGGCAACCACCCCGCCGCCGTCCGCGTACTCTTGGAACCGCGCCTTGATTTCCCCAAGCCGCTTGCATACCAATAACTGCTCCCTGTCCGAGCCGCCGCCCACAAAAACAATATCCAACGCCGAAAAATCGATCTCGTCGCTCAACCTGTACTCGATAGCGGTTACGTCAATCCCGCGCCACGCCGCGCGGCGGGAAAGGGCGGTGATGTTCCCTCGGTCGCCGTATAAATTCAGAAGTTCGGGATACAAATGCCCGATGGTTAGCCGCATGGGAGTTCCGCTCATTGCTTCCCCTCCAATTCTTTCAAAACGCGCTGTGTGGAAAATAACGCGGTGTAATTGACCAGTACATACAACACCTCGGACGGCGTGGCAAGCGCCCGCGTAATTGCGCTTTTCACATCGCCGATGTCCTCGAAGCCGTCCAAACCCGCGTACTTCAACCGCACCGCTACATCATTGTGACGGATTCCGCTCGCGACAAGCAGACGAGTGCCGCCGCCCTCGCCCAGACGCTCAAAATCCACATCCCAAATCCACGAAATATCCCTGCCGTCCTGCGCGTTGTCGTTGATTACGACGACAATATCCTTTGTCCGTTTGTCGTCCGACACGGTGGAAATCGCCTGATTAAATCCGGCGGGGTTCTTTGACAGATTAAATATGACCGGCTTGCCGATCACAAAAGTTTCCATGCGTCCGATTTGCGGCCGATACTCCCCCAACACCCGCTGTAAGCCGCCGAGATCCGCGCCGGTCTGCCGCGCCGCCGCGTAAGCGGCGAGAATGTTGTATATGTTGTAAAAACCGCGGTAATCGACGGAAATCCGCCTGCCGTCCGTGTCAAAGGCAATGCCGTCCGTCAAATCGACGTTGACCGCCTCGAAGTCGGGACGCGGACGGACAAAGCCGCAGCCGGGGCAACGGTAACTTCCGAGTTGACTGTAATGGTAGTAGTCATACGCCAACTCCCCGCCGCAAAAGCCGCAAAAACGCCCCTCTTTCGTTTCCCCCCGCGCAATGCCGGTATCCTCGCCAATGCCGAAATAAACGTGCTTGCCGCCCGCTTTTTTGCCGAACGCCGTCACCAGCGGATCGTCGGCGTTCAAAATCAGAACGGCGTCTGTCAATCTCGCTGCCGCGCGGGAAAGGTAATCGACGGTAATATCGATCTCACCGTAGCGGTCAAGTTGGTCGCGGAACAAATTGGTAATCACCATATAACGCGGGGTAAGATGCCCGAACACTTTCACGGTGGAAATCTCGTCCACTTCAATACAGGCGTAATCCGCGTCGATCCTGCCGAACAAGTCCGCGCTGTCCGCAAACGCCGTCGTTACCCCCTCCAGCATGTTCGCGCCGACCCTGTTGCAGACCACCTTGTTCCCCTGTGCGCTAAGCATGGCGCAAAGCAAGTTGTTTGTCGTCGTCTTGCCGTTCGTGCCGCAAACGGCAATAATATCGCACCGCACCTGCGACGACAAATCCCGCAAAATATCCGGGTATATTTTGAGCGCGGCCGCGCCGGGCGTGGACGAGCCTTTTTTCCCCGCCAACTTCCCGAGCAGAATCAACGCCTTTGTGACCCAAACCGCTAAAATTTTACGCATAACTGACACCACGTACCTTTCGTCGCACAGCGTGAACCGCCGGAACCGTCCGCGCTTTTCTGCGGATTCCGCACCAACGGCTGTAATTCAAGTGGAAAACCCGTATCATATGTGTATAATATTTACGCGCAGGGGAATACTTATGAATGACCTCACAAAATACATCTGTGCCGAAGGTTACAACCGTAACGTTCGGCGCCGACCCCCCTTTGATCCGGCGGCGGAGCAATCCGCCGTCTTTTTTTGCCTTGCGGGGGGGATGCGGCTACTTTCCCGCCGTAGTCTTTTTGAAAGTCAATGAAACAGGCGCGATCATACCGCCGCTTTGCCGTGACAGCGGTACGCAAATCATCATGGCGATAAAGTAATCCACCAAATGGTGAACGGACGTTCCCGCCGCTATGACGCTCTGCACATACATCATGGTATTGCTGCCGATAATCTTACTTTGACCGAAAAACGCGAACAAAAGGTAGACAATGAGCATCTCACTGAGCGCGTGAATGATCATGGTCGCGAATACCGTAAGAAAGAAATTACAGCGTTTTTTAATCATGTAAGCGCCCGCCGCCACAAAGAACACGTGCATTGCCGCCCGCGCCGCCACGACGGGGCCGAGGGCGAAGAAAAAGCCGAGCGCCGAGCCGAGCGCCGTAAAGATTGCCGCAAACGGGTTGATAAACATCGCGATAATCAGCGGCACGTGCGAGGCAAGCGTCGCGCTGAACGGCGGGATTAGCACCTTTACGGGAACAACCAGTGGAATCAGAATCGCGATCGCCGTCAGCAACGCTGTTACGGCAATGTCCTTAGTTTTAATTTTCATTTTTTTCTTTTCCTTTCTTTT
>JAIRSR010000257.1 GCA_031255355.1 Clostridiales bacterium | reverse complement strand
CTTCCTCAAAAATTTCACGCTCCATATTTTGCCGCGACTGATTCTCGCCGGAAAGTTCCAACGCGATTTCCCGCGCGCGCGCCCTGTCGCCGCAAATGAACAACTCCACACTCTTGTGCGCCCTGCCCAACCGCCCCGCCGCGTTAATGCGCGGCGCGATAATAAAGCCGATACTTCCCGCCGTAACCGGCTTGCCCCGCAGGTTTGCCGCGTCGAGCAGCGCGTCCACGCCCGCGTTGCCGGATTGCGCGAACCGCCGCAGCCCCAAGGTGACAATCGTTCTGTTCTCGTCTATCAGCGGCGCAACGTCGGCAATGGTGCCGAGGCAGACCAACGCCATGTATTTTTCTATCAACGCTTCGGTGTTCGCGCCGCCGTCCAGCGCGGTAATCAACTTGAACACCACACCCACGCCCGCGAGTTCCGAAAAAGGATAAGCACAATCCTCCTGCTTCGGGTCAATCACCGCGTGGCATACGGGGACGTTGCTTTTGCACTCGTGGTGATCCGTTACAATCACGTCCATGCCCAACTGTTTTGCGTATTCCACTTCCGCAACGGCGGTAACGCCTGTATCCACCGTGATAATCAAGCCCGCGCCGTTGCCCTTGATTTTATCCAGCGCGGCGGTGTTCACGCCGTACCCCTCGCCGACGCGGTCCGGGATATAATAATCCACCACCGCGCCGCGCTCTTTTAAGTACAGGTACAGCACCGCCGTACTGGTAACGCCGTCCGCGTCATAGTCGCCGTAAATGGTGATGTGTTCGCGGTTTTCAATCGCGTGTGAAATCCGCTCCACGGCGGCGGTTACATTTTTCAACAGCCCCGTATCGTACAAACGGCGCGAAAAATCCTCACCGGAATCTTCCAAATCCGGCGCTATGGCGTCCATCCTGTTTTGCAGGACGGCGGCGGTCAGGCGCGGAATCAAGTATGTCTCTTGCAGCCGCGCCACCGCGCTATCGTCGTGTTCCTTGTAAATCCATTTTTTGTTATGTGTCATTTTTATTCTCTCACTGCTTTCCCGGATTTTGACTGAAATTTTTTATCTTTTCAACCACCGCCGCCGCTTGCTCCCGCATGACGTAATATTCCGCTTTGCCGTTGATTCGCACCGCGGCGTAGCGGTCTTTGTACGGAACCACTTCCACCGTGTCGTCCCCTCTGCCGTCGTTGAAGCGGAAAACGGCGGTATAAAGCGGTTCTCCCCCCGCCGCGTCCGTAACCGCGCCGCGGATAAACAGCCCGATTACCTCTTGATAGGCGCGTTTGAACGCGCTCTCGTCGGCGGGAAGGTCGTTGACGAAGTAATCCGCTTCCTCGCCGTTATGCGCGATTTTCAGCACGTACACGCCGCCGTCCGCAGTCAGCGTGATTGTGTCCACGTTGTCGATCGCTTGGATATAAACTAAGGTGTCGATGAAATCTATCGGCGCGAGGTCCTTGTAACTGAAATCCGCCGCCTTTACCGTGTAGACGGAGTTTTCACCGTCCAGACGGACGTATATTTCGTCCTCAACCGTGCCGCCCAACAGAACGCGGACGGGCGTTTGCGCCTCCTCCGTCAGTGTGACGGTGTACTTCGGGTTGTCCAGACCGTACTTCGCGTAGGAGGGCGGGTTGTCCTCGATAAATTTACTGATTGGAAGGGCGGTGAGTTTTTTCATGATTTGCTCCTCCAAATTGTAACTGTTCGCGTCCCGCGTGTAGGGGGAAATCATGCGCCACGCGTTCAAGCCCGCCGCTTGGTCGGACATCTCCTCCGCCGTTTTCGCCCGAAGCAAAATATCCGCGTCGGCGCGGGTGATGCGGATTTCCGTAAGTTTCGCCGGATCTACCACCGCCAGCGTCGCGTCGCGGTATGCGGAAAGTTCCGCTAAAAATCCCTCGATTTTTGTTGCGTACACGGTATACACCGTGCCGTCGTCCGCCGTTTTGAAGTAATAGCCTGTGCCGACGGGCGTTTTGCCGCCGATTACAAAGTGTTTTTCACTGCCGTCAGTCAATTTCACCGACGGCGTACCGAGCGGCGCGTCCAAGCCGTACAGCGATAAATCGCCGTCGCTTCCGACGACTTCGTCGGCGTTCAGTCCCGCGAAGTCATACGCCAAACTGTCGATTTTCGCGTCATTCAGGCGAATCCCCGCGCCGCCCCGCACCCGCCACGCGTCGCCGTCCTTGTAAAAAGTATAATTGCGTTCCGGCGTGGCAAGGGTCATTTCGCTGACGTCGTTTTTATCCGCGTTGAAAATCGCGACCGTTTCCCTCGGCGGCGGCAATTCCGCCTCTTGTTCCGGTACGTTCAGACGCTCTACCGCAAAATACGCGCAGACCAACACGGCGGCCAAGACGGAAATAATAATCACTCGTTTCCTCACAGATGCCGCCTCCTTAACCACGTCGCCAACCCGAACGCCAACACAAGCAACGGAATGAAAATCACAAGAATGAGCATCCAAAGAATCAGATCCTGCTGTGTCATTTCAAGTTTGTCACTGGAAAGGCTTTTCGGGCTGATTTTAAGCGGTTCGGTGTTGTCGATCTGCCAATTGACACTGCCTAAAAAGAAGTCCTTGTTTGTGGTAAGCAAATCGTCACTGATGAAAATGGAGGTTCCCATAACGAACGCCTTACTCTGTTTGCCGTCCTCATATGACCGCGTAGCAAGCACCGCAAGCCCGAACGGGCCTCGCTGCGGCTCCTCTTGCGTATCGGCGGTAGATTGCGCCATCGCGCCGTCCGAGGACTGCAACAGCGTTTCGATTTTCACCGAGTTCCGCTCGTCCCACAACGGCCGAACTTCCCTGTTCGCCCAAGTGATGACGTACATATTATTACTCACAATGGCGTTGGTAATGGGGTGGCTTTTCACCGTCGGCGTAAAGCAAAAGGCTTGATTGTTGACGATTTTATTCCGCTCCGTTTCCAGAACAAGATTACTTCGGACGGAAACGCCGCTATCCTCTAAATACGATTCCAAACGCGGAAGCGCGGGGTTTTGCAAGTCAAAATAAATTTGAATATTTTTCCCTTTTTTCAAATATTGGTCAAGCGATTCTATTTCCTCCGCCGTGAAATCCGTTTTTGGGGAAATCACCAGAAACAGGTCATATTCCTCCGCAAAACCCTCCGTCAGCGTCGGTACCGTCGCAACGTTGATTCCGTCGTCCTTTAGCACCTGTTCCGCGCCGCCGCGCCGCTCCTCGCCGTGCCCCTCGCTGAACGCGACGGTCATATCCGCGCTTTTGGAAAGGGACATCAAAGCGGAGGTGATTTTATTTTCCGCTTGGAATTGGTCGGTCTGCTGTGTATAGGCGTTGTACGCGCGTAAATCAGAGGGGGAAACTACCTTAAACTTTTTGCCGTTGTCAAATACAATAGAGCCGACGCTGATCGAGGCGTTCGCGGCGTTGTATTTTTGCGCGGATACAGGGTTTTTGACAGGGTCTTCCGTCCGCAACGTCAAATTAGAGTTCAAATTCACATAGCGGTTGAGCAGTTCCCGCGTTTCCGCGTCCTCCGCGCCGGCGGTCTGGAACAAAATGACGCTGACAGGCGTAGTAATGTCCCGCACAATTTCCTCCGTCTGCTGTGACAGAGAGAAAATTTTGTTTTGGGTGAGGTCGATTTTCAGCGTCAGTTTATCGGACAACGCGCCGACGATGATGTTGATCAAAACCGCAACCGCGATAAATCCGGCAAGCGTAGCCGCCGAGCCGGAGCCGTATATGAACCTTTTATCGGTGAAAATTCTTTTTATTTTATTCATCGCGTTCCCCTCCTAACTCCAGCGTTTTTTTTCAATCGTCTGCACGGCGAGGAACAGAAATACCGCCGTGAAACTAATGAAATAAACGATTGCCGACGCGCTTAATATGCCTGTTGTAAACTCTTGATAACGCTTCATGACGG
>JAIRSR010000167.1 GCA_031255355.1 Clostridiales bacterium | reverse complement strand
AACATATCGCTGTCCTCCACCTCGTCCGCCGTTTTGCTGTGCGTAACCAACAACCGGTTCCCGCTGCTGTTGTACACCTGCCCAATCGTCATGCGGTTCGCGTCGTAGTACTTCGGCGGCCACGCGTACAGTGTGATGTGCAAATCCTTGACGTTGTAAATCCGCTGAATTTCGGAAATATTACCGTTAGACCCTGTCGCGATCGTGATAATATCCCCTTGGTTCAACAGGGGATTGCCGCCGTCTAACAAGCCCGCGTTTTCAAGCACCCTGTCGCTGTCAAAGTACAATTGCATTTCGCTCCCGCTCTGGTTGCAGTACAGTTTATAGCCGGGCTGACCGTCCTTTGTGACCGCCCGCGTCACCTTGTCCACCACGATATATTCCTCGTTCAGGTTCGAGGGACGGTTGCCGCTGAACAACACCAACACCTGCGCGTCGTTAAACTCACTTTTCTTATACACCTCGATGCTGTAGGACGTGTCATGCTTCAAGAACGAATTGTTATATACCGCGTAACTTTCCGCTTCCGTTACAACTTCCTCCGGCTTGCTCGGGACGACAAAAATCTTAGTCCCCGCAGAGGGCGTCATGTTGCCGCTGTCGCTCATGAGCATATTGCGCCATATGTTGAAATCGTAGGACGCTTTCGGAACGAAAGTAAAGGTATCCCGCTTGTCCTCGGCGGCGGGGTTAAATTCCCGCGTGTCGATTTTGTAAATCTCGCCGTCCGCGTTCAGCCAATAGCCAATCAACTGCGGAATCGCCGTTTCGGTGTTCGCGTCACGAAACGCGCTAACCGCTTCGGCGGCGGTTACCGTCTGCCGCGCGTTGTCCAGCGTAACCTTTTCGCTCACGCGCAACACAATCACACTGCCCTTATCGTCCAGCAATTTCACTTCCGCTTTTGCCGCAATACCGCGCGTCACGCCGATATTGATTAAATAGCCGTATTTCATCGCGCCGTCCGCAGATAAGTTCATTGCCGCAACCTTGCCCCGCGCGTCCAAATATACCGTCACGTTCTGCCCGACCCCGGGACGCGCCGCCTTGCCGCTCTCATACGCGCTGACAAAGCCACGGTCTACGCGGAACGACTTGCCGCCCAGCGTGAGTTCGCCGTCCGTTTCGTTCACCTCCGTAATCACGCCGCTGTAAGTGTTTTCGGATAGGTAAAGGGTGTAGACCGACGAATTTTCGGAATCCACCGTGATTTGTCCGTCCGCGTCCCGCGTCACGCGGTCTGCCTCGACGGAAACCACCTGCCGCGCTTTCACCGCGTTAAACTCGACGCGCTCACCGTCCTTATAAATGGTTAGGCTAAGTTTTGAATTGATTCGCGGGTCAAAGGATAACCTCGGCTTGTAATACTTATCCGTAACCGTTTGCGTCCTGCCCGTGACGGAATCCAAGAAGTAATTGACGTATTCCCGCACAATGACCACGTCGTAATCGCCGTCGGTGTCGTTGTCTATCAGACGCAACTCGCCGTTATGTATGTTCAGCAGGCTGTTCTCAAAGGGCAGCCGCGCCTTTCCGTTGTAAATCATATACGCTGTGGGGGAAAGTTCCGCTTTCACCGTTTTCAGGTCGTTGACGGAATCCGCGTAATACGAAACGGTATAGCCCGCCGTCCCTGTAATATTATCGGCGGGAATGGTCAGAATATCGTTCTTTGAGCCGTCCTCAAGCACCCGAAGCGCGGTGTACGCGTCCCGCGCCGCGTCATAGCGCAGAAACGCCTCGACGTTGCACCCCAAAAGACGCGCGGCGTTCACCGTCCCCGCGTAACATTCCGTATCGCCGATCAACAGCGTACCTTTCGGGGAAAGTGCTTTCGCGGTCAGCGCGGTATCGCCGTTGGAAATCAAAATGCCCCGCACCCGCCGCACGTTGTGCCATACCGTCATCGCGGCGCGGTCTTTGTCCGCTTCCAGACGGAAGCGGTCCCCCGCCCCGGTCTGTAACAGCACGGGGACGAACAGCGCGTTGTATAACAGTTCGGTAAGTTGCTCTATTGTAATGTGTCCGTCGCCGGGAAGCGTCCCGCGCAGCAGGTTCAGCCGCCTTGCCTCGGACGCGTAGCCAACGGGGAAGCCCCCGCTCGCCGCCGCGGGCAGGTCATAGCCCAAAACGCTCACCAACGCCTTTACACACTCGTTTACCGTAACATAGTCATTCGGGCGAAACGCGTTTCGCGCGTCCGCGTCCATCGCGCCCAACGCCGCCGCCAAACTGATGAATCCGTAGGCGGGGTGGGCGCCGTCCACGTCGGAAAACGCAATCCGCGCGGCGTAACTTTCCTCGGGGACAGGCTTTAACCCGGTGAAATCCGCGAGGATTCCCGCGAAATCCGCTCTGGTGACGGGATCGTCCCCCGCCGCGCCTGTATTTGCGGGTAAAATGTTGAGGGCGGTCAAAAAATCCGTCATTTCCTCCCGCGCCCGCGCTTCGTCCTTTTCGTTGAACGAAACGACGCTCGGCGCAATCGCGGAAGCCGCGTCTGAAATCGGCTCCACCGTAAGTTCACTGACAGACCACGGCGCGTCCGCCTCCTCCGTCCCCTCGGTAAGGAGGATTTTGATAACTCTGCCCCTGCGCTCCCCGGGGAAGTCAATGACCGTAGCGGCTCCCTGCTTCCCGCTCACCGCCGTTAGGACGGGCGCACCCCAAAACTCCTTTTGTTCGGTGACGTAAACGTCGAACTTCCCCGGATACTCCCCCCGGTTTTTTCGGTTGAGCGTGATTTTCCCAATCCGGTCATTTTTGAACATATCAATCACAAACGACATTCCCGCCTGTTGGCGGTCTACCGTAGACCACGCCGTGTCAAGGTTGCCGTCCTTTGCCAACGCGGGGTTCCCGCCGTTTGGCACACCGTCCGCAGACAGCGCAAAGAACCGCAAATCATACGCGTCCCCTGCGGCGGCGGCCGCAAGCGGGCGGGTCAGCAACGCCGCCGCGCAGATGAAACAAAGAAACACCGAAAGAACTTTATCCCACAGAACTCTATCCAATATACACATACTTTCATACCTCTCCCGTGAACGATTCAAATTATTCAACGCAAAGTGCCGCCAACTCATAAACCATTTTTGCCGCCATTGCCCGCGTCGCGAACTGTCGCGGCGCGAAATCCCCGCCGCTTACGCCGTTGACAACTCCCGCGCCCGACAACGCCGCGACCGCGTCCCGCGCGTATGCGGAAACTGTATCAAAATCACCGAACCGCGCCGCTTCCCCGGCAAGCGGAACCTCGAACCGCACCGCCGCGCGGTACAAAATAACCGCCATGTCCTCCCGCGTGATGCCGCGCCCGATACCGAAAGTATTTTCCTCCGCGCTGTCGCCCATAACCAAGTTCGCGGCGACGGCGGCGGCGATGTACCGATAGTACCACGCGGAACGGTCAAGGTCGGCAAAATCAGCCTCCGCGTCCGCGCGCTCCAACGAGAACGCGCCAACGGCGATTTTAACGAACTCCTCTCGGGTGATGAAATCGTCGGGACGGAACCTGCCGTCGCCGTCGCCCGAAAGAATCCCGCGTTTGCAAAGCGCGGTAATGCTCTCCGCCGCCCACGCCGCCGCGTCCAAATCACGGAACACAGGCGCGTCGGCAATCGGCTGCGCGTTTTTTTGCTCCGCTAAAGCAATCGCGTCCGCAACCGCGCCCACGCCGGAAACCGAAGCCCCCCGGGAACCCGACGGGTTATTTTTCACCGCCGGTTTGTATTTTTCCAGCCCCGCGAAAAAATCCGTTTTCACGTTGCCCGCCATGCGGTAGCCATTGCCCAACAGCGATTTCAAAATCAAACTTCTGTTGTATTCGCTGACGTCGTATTGCGCAAAAAGCGATTCCGAGTCAAAGCCGAACGCGGCGCGGTAGGTGCGGAGTGTCCATAACGCCTTTTCGTGGTCATTTTCAATCGTATTCAACCGCGCAAGCGCGATTTTGACGTTTAGAATATCGTCCAGCGCGGCAACGCTCTCCGGCCGTTCCCCCGCCATAAGCCCCGCCAACGCGTCCGCGAAGCCCTCCGCAATCAGATATTGCAAGCCGTCCGTGTTGCTTTGCGATAACTCCAAAACGGCGGCGTACTGATTGAGCAACGGTACGATTTCCTCCTCCGTCGCTTGGCGCACCAAGC
>JAIRSR010000086.1 GCA_031255355.1 Clostridiales bacterium | reverse complement strand
TTTTTGTGAAATTCTCGATATACGGCAACTGAATGCGGAAACGTATGATGTTGTCGTGCGGTTCCCCGAAACGGCGGCGCCGGGGCAGTTTATCCACGTGCTGTGCGGCGGGGATACCTTGCTTCGCCGTCCGATTAGCATATGCGACGCGGAACCGGGGAAATTGCGCTTTACTTTCGCGGCGCGGGGTGAGGGGACGCGGCTGTTGGCGCGGAAAAAGCGCGGCGATACGCTGGACATTCTCGCGCCGCTCGGGAACGGTTTTAACGTTACAAAAAAGGGGGACGGCGTTCCCGTCGTGGTCGGCGGCGGTATCGGCGTTTTCCCGCTGTATTTTCTGTCAAAATGTTTCGGCGGCGCGGCGGAGGCGGTGTTGGGGTTCCGCTGCGCGGAAGCGGTGTTGATGGCGGAGGAGTTCGCGGCGGTGTGCGCCGCAACGGAACTCGCTACCGACGACGGCAGTCTGGGCTTTCACGGCTTTGCCGCAGACCTCCTCGCGGCACGGCTTGCGCGGGGCGGCGTTACCTCGGTGTACGCTTGCGGGCCCGCGCCCATGCTTCGCGCGGTGAAGCGGGTTGCGGAGGAGCGGCGCGTGTATTGCCAACTTTCGTTGGAGCAGAGAATGGGTTGCGGAATCGGGGCGTGTGCGGTATGCGTCTGTAACTCCGGGGGCGAATTTGTAAAAGTCTGTCAAAAAGGCCCTGTATTTGACGCGGGGGAGGTAGATTTTGATGCTTGATTTCAGCGTAAATCTCGCGGGGGTAACACTGAAAAACCCTATCGTTACCGCTTCGGGAACCTTTGCCAACGGCAGGGAAATCAGTGAATATTACGATTTATCGGAACTTGGCGCGGTGTGCGTCAAGGCGATTACATTAGAGCCGAAGCAAGGCAACCGCCCGCCCCGCATAGCGGAAACCGCGTCGGGAATCTTAAACAGCGTAGGTCTGCAAAACGGCGGTTTGGAATTTTTTATGCGGAATGAACTTCCGAATTTGCGGCGGTACGATACCAAAATTATCGCGAATATTTCAGGGAGTACCATAGAGGAAAATTGTGAAATCGCGAAGCGTTTAGGCGACAGCGTGGACTTGGTTGAGTTGAATATTTCCTGCCCTAACGTCAAGCACGGCGGCGCGGCGTTCGGTTCGGACGCGGCGGTCGCGCGGGAAATCACCTTGCGGGTCAAGGAACAGTGCAAAGTGCCGCTGATCGTCAAACTTTCCCCCAACGTGACGGATATTACCGCGATCGCCCATGCCGCGCGGGAGGGGGGCGCGGACGCGCTTTCCCTCATCAACACCTTGCTCGGTATGAAAATCGACGTTCACACGCGCCGCCCGGTACTCGCCAACAACACCGGCGGGTTATCCGGCCCCGCAATCAAGCCGGTTGCGGTTCGGATGGTGTGGCAGGTTGCGCGTACCGTCGGCTTGCCGGTCATCGGCATGGGCGGCGTTCGGTCGGGCGAGGACGCGGCGGAGTTTCTGCTGGCGGGCGCGTCGGCGGTCGCCGTTGGTACCGCGAATCTTGTAACCCCGACGGCGGCGTTGGACGTAAAGCGCGGGTTGGCGCGGTATCTGGAGGAGCGCGGCATCCGAAGCGCGGCTGAAATAATCGGCGCGGTAAAGGCGTATTAGGCCAATAATATAATAACGAGGTAGTGAAATGACAAGAGTGATTTTTGTAAGGCACGGTGAAGCGGAGGGGAATGTTGACCGTAATTTCCACGGACATTACGATTCTATGCTCACCGAAAACGGGCGGGAGCAAATCAAACTTGCCGCGCGGCGGTTGAAAGATGAGCCGATAGAGGTGATTGTTTCCAGCGATTTGACCCGCGCGTATCAAACTGCGGAAGCGGTCGCGGAGGGCAGGGGCATTGAAGTCGCCAAGGATAAGGCGTTGCGTGAGATTTACGGCGGGGATTGGGAAAATGTTCCGTGGGACGAATTGCCGGTAAAATTCCCCGAAAGTTACGGCTTTTGGCTCAAAGACCCGCTTCGCTTGGAAATGCCGAACGGCGAAACAATGGTAGCGTTCCAAACGCGGGTGCGCCGCGCGGTAGAGGATCTTGTGACGCGCAACAGCGGCAAAGTGATTTGCGTCGCGACGCACGGAACGGTGATCAAGGCGTTGCTTTGCGGGTATCACGGCAAGACCCTTTCCGAATTGCCCGATATGCTGTGGCATGATAACGCGTCCGTTACGGTGGTGGAGTTTGACGACGCGCTCCGCCCCACGGTGGTTTTAGAGGGGGAAAACGCGCACCTCGGCGGCCGCAGTACCTTGGCGCGGCAATCGTGGTGGCGAAAAAAACTGATTGAGGGGAATGATTGATATGCTGTCAGAACAAAAGGTGACGGAAATATTAAAGGAAGCGGGAGTGCTGCTGGACGGTCACTTCCTGCTGACTTCGGGCAGGCACAGCGGGAAGTACTTGCAATGCGCGAGGATTTTTCAGAATACGCAATACAGTGAAACGCTGTGCGCCGCGCTTGCCGAAAAGTACCGTGACGCGAACGTCGATGTTGTAATCGGCCCCGCCGTCGGCGCGGTTTTGATTGCCTACGAAGTGAGCCGTCAGTTGGGCGTGCGTAATATTTTCGCGGAGCGTGACGGCGAGGGGCGTATGACGTTGCGGCGCAGTTTTGAAATCGCGGCGGGGGAAAGAGTCCTCGTCACGGAGGACGTTGTAACGACGGGCGGCTCGGTGCGTGAGGTCATCGACGTGGTACGCGCGGCGGGGGGCGAGGTCGTCGGCGTGGGGAGTATCGTGGACAGGACGGGCGGCAAGGTCGATTTCGGCGTACCGTTTCAAGCGGTTTTATCCGTTGAGGTGACTTCCTACGACGCGGAGGATTGCCCGCTGTGCCGCGACGGGATTCCTGCGGTCAAGCCGGGAAGCAGGAAGTAAGGCGCGGAGGGAATGAGTATGGCAATCGGACACAGAGAACGGATGATCCATAAGGCGCTAACATACGGTCTGGAAAGTTTTCAGAGCCATGAGGTTCTGGAGTTGTACTTGTTTACCGTCATTCCGCGCGTTGACACCAACCCGATTGCCCACGCGCTCATCGACAAATACGGCTCTATTTACAATATTTGTAACGCGCCGATCGAGGAACTGATGAAAATCAAGGGCATTGGCTTGCGGGCGGCGCGTCAGTTGAAACTTTTACCCGCCATATCACGGGCGTATCAATTGAGTATGTACGGCGACAGGGTTTCTTTTTCCGATGTAGCGGAAATCGGTGCCTACTGCGTGGATTTATACTGCGGACGCGTCAACGAGGCAATGTACCTGCTTTGCCTTGACGCGAAAAACCGCTTGATCAAACAAGTCATGGTCGCGGAGGGCACGCCCAGTGAGGTGTACGTGGAGCCGCGCCAGATTATCGAACACGTTACCTACTCCGCGACACATACCGTGGTACTGTGCCACAACCACCCGGGCGGGTCGCTCATGCCCTCGCAAAACGACATCGAAACGACGGATAAAATCAAAAGCGCGTTAAATACCATAGGCGTTGCGCTGTTAGACCATATTATCGTCGGCAAGGGAAGTTACATCTCGTTTAACGCCCACAACTTCAAATTTTGAAACACCTCACGGCCCCGAATAACATAGTATGCTATTGGAGGTCGTTTTATGTATTATTTAATAGTATACAGTTCTGTAACCTTTGCGAACAGAATCAAAAATCATTTTCAAAATGACGGCGATTATATCGTCGTACTTCATACACCCGCCGGATTGTCGGAGGGCGGCTGCTCGTACAGTGTGAAAGTGAAGCCCGCCAAGGTCGGTCAGGTACTCCGCGCCTCGGGGGAATACGGCTTCAAAATCAAGGGCGTGTTTCGGCAGACAGAGGAGGGCGCGTATGCCGAGGTGACGCTATGATCTACCTCGACAACGCCGCGACGACGCTGAAAAAACCGTATGCCGTTCGGCGGGAGTGCGCCCGGTGCCTGCGGCGTTTTTGCGCCAACAGCGGCAGAGGAGGGCATAAAAGCGCGATGCTGGCGGCGGAGCGGATTTACGCTTGCAGAGAGAATTTAGCCGCGCTGTTTCACGCGACCGATCCGTCCCGCGTCATATTCACCGCGAACGCCACCGCCGCGCTCAATATCGCGGTGAAAGGGATCCTAACGCCCGGGGCGCACGCGGTGATTTCGGGTATGGAGCATAATTCCGTACTGCGTCCCGTCGTTGGCGCGTCGGCGGCGTATACCGTCGCGCCTGCGGACGAAACAGGGTTGGTGACTGCCGCAAGCGTCGAAAACGCCCTGCGCGGCGATACGGCGTTGATTGCCGTAACACACGCTTCCAACGTCACGGGCACCGTCAACCCTATTTTTGAAATCGGGCAAATCGCGGCAAAGTATCAGATTCCTTTTTTGGTGGACGCGGCGCAGTCGGCGGGCGTACTTCCGATCGACGTACAAACGGACAATATTTCCCTTTTGGCGTTCCCCGGGCATAAAGCGCTGTACGGCCCTACGGGGACGGGCGGGTTGTATATTTCCCCGGCGGTATCTTTGAGGACGCTGACGGAGGGCGGCACGGGTTCCGCTTCCGAAAGTGATTCCCAACCGGAATTTTTGCCGGACCGCTTCGAGAGCGGTACGCTCAACACCGTGGGCATTGTGGGGCTGAACGAGGGCGTAAAATTCGTTATGGACCGCACCGTAAACGCAATCCGCGCGGAGGAGGTAAGGCTTGCGGACAAGTTAGCGGAGGGCATTGCCCGCGTCCCCGGCGTGACGCTCTACGGCGGGAAAGACAGGGTCGGCATTGTAACGTTTACCCTTGCGGGGCGGGACAGCGTGGACATTGCCAACACGCTGGACGGCGCGTACCGTATCGCTTCGCGGAGCGGGCTGCACTGCGCCCCCCTCGCCCATAAATCGATCGGCACCTTCCCAAACGGCGCGGTACGGCTGAGCGTCGGTTGTTTCACGACGGAAAACGAGGTAGACCGCGCGGCAGAGGCGGTCAAGCGCATTGCGCGGTCAGGGGTTCCTTTCGCGTGAAACGCTCTTGCCGCATAAGAAAGGAAAATAAAGGTATAATAATGATATTCCCCTGCGGCGGCTTGCTTCCCAAAGGCACAGCCGCCGCGATTCCGCGCGAAGGAGTTGTTATTATGCTTGTGATTCCCGACAGCCGCGGCAAGGTCTGCCGTATTTGGGTCGATTATTCCGAGCGGGATTGCTATAAAAATTCGCAGGACTATCAGCGGGCGATAGAGGAGTATCAACAAAAACAGTACGGAATCAGCGTTTTTGTCGGCGGGGAACAGCCCTTGCTTCCGGTGATTACCGAACTGATTCGGCGGCAGTCTTAGAGCCTGCCTAAACTCTCTCAGAGCCTTTTTGGAAACTTTTTCATGTTGTGTTTTACGCGCCGCCGTGCTACAATGATAGTATGTGCTACTACGAATTAAACCAAGGTGATTTGATTGAATCCAATTTACAAAATTGCCGCTTACACCCGCATCTCGGTGGACGACGATACGGAACGCGACAATGTTTCTATCGAAAACCAAAAAGCCGTAATCGCGGAATTTATACAAGCCAAATTCCCGGGCTGCCGCGCGGATTATTACGAGGACCGCGATAAATCAGGCTACACCTTTGAGCAGCGCGCGGGGTATCAGGCAATGCGGACGCTGTTGCTCGGCGGCTGTTACGATATACTGATGATTAAGGACTTTTCCCGGTTCTCGCGGCGCAACTCCAAAGGTTTGGTAGAGTTGGAGGACTTGCGGGACGCGGGGATTCGGATTATCGCGGTGACGGATGGGGTAGACTTCCCCACCAACGATGATTGGCTCGCGATACAGTTTCGGTTTTTGATGAACGAACTTCCGGTCACGGACGCCTCTAAAAAAGTCAAAACCATTATCGAAAGCCGCCAAAAAAAAGGGGAGTGGATTTGCAACGCGCCCTATGGCTATTACCTGCACCCCACCAAAAAAAATACCGTTTGCATTGACGCGGAGGGCGCGGAAACGGTGCGGGTGATTTTTGACTTGTACAACAAAGGCTTCGGGTATAAAAAAATCAGTAATTATCTTACGGAACATCACTACCCCACCGGCTTCGCGCTGATGAAAAAACAGTTGGAGGAAAAAGGCGCGGACGCTTCTAAAATCAAGGCGAACCCTGTTTGGAGTCATATTTCTGTCGCGAAAATTTTGAAAAATGATTTTTATATCGGCACATTGCGCCAGAACGTTTGGAAAAGGGCGGGAATCAACAAAAAAGACGTTCGCGTGGACGACGGTGAGCATATTGTATTTGAAAATCACCACGCGCCCGTGATTGAAAACGAGGTGTTTCAAACGGCGCGGGAAAACGCCGCGAAGCGTTCCGTAAGTCATTACAAGGGCGTGAGGAAGTACCGCAATCCCTACAGCGGCGTTCTTTTTTGCGACGATTGCGGCAGCCCGATGTTTTCCGTATCCAACCCCAAACGCCCGCCGGCGTACCTTTGCGGCGCGTATCACCGCTTGGGGCGCAAGGGCTGTACCTCTCACCATATTCACGAGCGGGTCATCGACGGAAGCGTCAGGGCGTACATCATGACGGTGCGGGACAGGCTTTGCGGTGAACTCGCGGGGCTTGGCGTTGACGCGGGCAAGGAGGGCGCGGCGCGGAACAGGCGGCACATCGACGGCTTGCGGCGAAAAATAGCCGACGTGAAACGCCAACTCACCGAAGCGACCAAACAGCGGGTCAAGGAAATCGCGCGTAATCCGCAAAACGAACGGTTGATCGCGGAGGTTTACGACGAGATTCAAAAGGAATTTCAAAACGAAATCAAAAACATCACCTTTCATATTGATTACCTTTCGACGGAAGCGGAGAAAAAGAGCAGGATCAAAGAAAATATCAACGGCGTTTTGGAAATTTTCGAGGGCCTCATACGCAAAGAAGCGTATGATAAAACCGACGTCGCGCTTATCATCGAGCGGATTACCGTAGACCAAAACAAGGTGGTAACGGTGCGGTTAAAGTCAAGTATCGCGGAGTTGTTCGGCACGATAGACAGCGCGGCGATCGCGGACAGCGCGGCGGCTTTTTAATTTTGCTATGCCCGTCTTGCGTGAGCGGGGAAAATACCGTATTTGTGAATAAAAACCGAATTATGACAAATACTATTCCCGAAAGGAGTGGTGATATGTC
>JAIRSR010000047.1 GCA_031255355.1 Clostridiales bacterium | reverse complement strand
GTCAAAATTTGCCCGAACAATGCTTGGTGTATTGAAAGTTACGCAGGATAACCCTCGTGAAAAGTGGGCATATGTCCCCCTGCAAGACTTCACCCCGAGGAGCGACATTGACTGGTCACAATCGATTCCCGGCATAGACCGTCAACTTTACGCCAAATACGGGCTTGACGAAAAAGAAATCGCTTTTATCGAGGAAAAAGTCAAGGCAATGGAGTAAGGGGCGGCAACCGCAGACGAAACAAACCGTCAAAACCGTTGCGCATACGGCTTTGACGGTTGTCAAACTCCAATCATATCAGACGGCTATCTGATGATTTCGTCCCGCATATATGCGTTCCAAACCGTTTCAAACCAATCCTCCGCGTCGGGAATCTTTCCGGCGCGTTTCCATTCAAAAGCGCATGTGCCGTCGGCGAAAACCGCTTCTTGAATTTTTTCGGAGCGCGTACCGTCGTCGATCGTGAATTTGAACTCCTCGGGAAGTCCTTTCAACGGCGGCATGCCGTTCGGGTCGTACACGAGGTACGAACCGCGGCTTTGCCCGCCTTGTTCGATATAATCGGCAATCGCGGACAGATACATATATTGTGTGATGAGCAAATCGCGGTTCTGATAGGCGAGGGGGAGTTCCTCCGCGCTCCCGACGCGTGTCAGTGACGGCAGAGCGGTCAGCATTCGCTTCGCCTGTTCCGCTGTTTCCCGCGCCGTCTGTTCGGAACGGATATGCGCACCGTGCCGCGTGGTTGCCACGCCGATTTGCTCCCGAATTTCCAACGCGTTTCCGTTCGGCTGTATATTTTCCAGCAGACGCAGACCAAAAGCCGCCGTTTCTTGAATCCGGTCTTTCGTTTCGCGCAGAAAGTCCTCCGCGTTCAGAGGCGATTCCGTGTACCGCGCGGCGATATACTGCGCGGCACGCAGGCTTCCCACTTGCCCCGCGTTCAACGCGCTTCCGCCGGGGCGGTAAACGCCGTGACTGCCGTTGACTTCCCCGACGGGAAAGAAATGTTTCAAGTTACTTTCCCACCACGCGTTGCCGTACAGCCCGCCGTTGTTGTGTTGGGCGCACATCGCGATTTCCAAATACTCTTTGGTTATATCAATTCCATGCGCCTTGTAAAGGTCGATCGCGGGTTGATTCATATGTGCCAACCGTTCGGCGGGCGTTCCGAATAGGGCGTTTGACTTTTCAAGATACTCATAGGCTTCCTTGCCGAGCAACGAGAAATCCGGCGGTCCGTTTTCCCCGCAACAGGACGGGTTTTTCGCGTAATCCAAAAATACGCGGCGGCCGTTGTTTATCATTTCATGATAGACAAGCACGTCGATGAGCGAGGAACCGTAACCATAGACCTTGCGCGGGTCGAACGGCCATTGATAGCCTTTCAAAAATACAGCGTCCAGCATTTTGCCTTTGTCCGCAAACCATTCCAAGAGAAATTCCCTCTCGTCCTTGCCGTTCGCGTCCGTGGAAACGTAGCGGGGCAAAACTTGTTGGTATGTGCCGGATAGATTCCAGCGGAATTTGATAGACGCAACGCCGTACTGCGATTCCGTGAGGTTTTTCCCCCGCGCGCCCGCCTCGAACGCCAGCCCGATCGCGCCCGTCTGACTTTCGGGGTACACCGACCTCTGATAGATTCCCGCCGGGCCGCCGACCGCGTAGACGATATTGGTGCAGGAAAACAGCGCGAAGCGTTTCGCCGCGTTGTCCGGCGCGTTTACGTTCAGCGTGAGCAGACCGACGCTTTTTTCCCTTGCGACATCAGTCAAAACGGCGATGACTTGGTAGCCGTCGAAAATTTGAATCCCCTTTTGAACCACCTGCGCCTCTAATTTTTCCGTCATGAACTTTGAGGTCAGCGGCCCTGCGGAAGTCGCCCGTTGGCGCGGGTCGTGGTCTGTTTTGTAGCCGATATACTCGCCGTAGGCGTTGTGCGGAAAGGGTACGCCGATGTCCGCAAGGCGATAAAAACACCGTGCCGACAATGCCGCCTCCGCCAGCGCGACGCTGCCCTCCACGCTCCCGCCCTCAAAAAGCGTTTTCGCCATTTCCGCTACGGAATCCGCCGTGCCGCCCGCGAGGGTGAGTTTGTAATAGGTTTGCTTATCGGAACCTGTGTTCCGCGAGGTTCCCTTATGCAGTCCCTCTGTGACGAGCGCAATATCCCGCTGCCCGAAAGTGTGCAACCGGTCTGCGGCGTTAAAGCCCGCCGCGCCGCTCCCGACCACTACCGTGTTGAGGGCATGGAACTCCATGTAAACGCCGTCGAGTTGTACGGTTTCGTGTGTCATTACAGCCTCCTTATGTGAAAGCCGCCGTCCACGTTGAGGACTTCGGCGGTGGAATAGGCGAGTTTCCCGGAGCAGAACACCGAGACCGCGCCGGCAACGTCAGCCGGATACCCCCAACGCTTGACGGGGAGCAGTCCGTCCGCGATTAGTTTGTCATATTTTTCCACAACGGCATTCGTCATATCCGTGCGGATAATGCCCGGGCGCACCTCATATACGTTGATGCCGTATTCCGCAAGGCGGTCAGCAAAGAGCAGTGTAATCATGCT
>JAIRSR010000039.1 GCA_031255355.1 Clostridiales bacterium | reverse complement strand
AAGATTTGAGTGTGCTATTCCCGAAAATGAAGGATATGCGCGTGATATTATTAAGGATATGAGCGTGATAGTATGGAAGTAATCGGCACGGTATACAGCATTAACGGCCCGGTCGTCAAGACGGCGGGCAGTAAGAATTTTAAGATGTACGATCAAGTATTTGTCGGCAACGAGCGGCTTATCGGTGAGGTCATCGGCATAGACGCGGATTACACCGTCGTGCAGGTGTACGAAAACACGACGGGGCTTCAAGTCGGTGAGCCTGTCGTTTCCACAGGGCGGGCAATGAGCGTCACGCTCGGCCCCGGGATTATCGGCGGCATTTTTGACGGCATCGAGCGTCCGTTGAACGTTGTGGAGGAAAAAAGCGGCGCGTTTATCGGGCGCGGTCTGCAAATCGACCTGTTGGACACCGCGAAAAAATGGCGGGTGGAACTGCTGATTAAAGCGGGGGATACGGTGCGCGGCGGCGACATTATAGCGAAAACACAAGAAACGGAGCAAATCACCCATTGGGTGACGGTACCGCCAAAGGTTTGCGGCACCGTGACGGAGGTCGTCCCGAACGGGGAGTACACCGTGACGGATGCGCTTGCGCGGGTACAGTCGGAACACGGCGAAGTGACGGAGTTAAAACTCGCGCAGGAATGGCCGATTAGGATTCCCCGCCCGTACCGCGACCGCGTCCGCGCGAAGCGTCCCTTGACGACGGGGCAGCGCGTGATCGATACGCTGTTCCCGCTGGCAAAGGGCGGTACGGCGGCAATCCCGGGCGGCTTCGGCACGGGAAAGACCATGACACAGCACCAACTCGCGAAGTGGAGTGACGCGGACATTATCATTTACATAGGGTGCGGAGAGCGCGGGAACGAAATGACGCAGGTGTTAGAGGAGTTCACCGCTTTGACCGACCCGGGCACAAACCGCTCCCTTATGGGCAGGACGGCGTTGATTGCCAACACGTCCAACATGCCCGTCGCGGCGCGTGAGGCAAGCATTTACACCGGCATCACCTTAGCGGAGTATTACCGCGATATGGGCTATCATGTGGCGATTATGGCGGATTCCACTTCCCGCTGGGCGGAGGCGCTTCGCGAAATTTCCGGACGGTTAGAGGAAATGCCTGCGGAGGAGGGCTTCCCCGCCTATCTTTCGTCGCGCCTTGCCGCGTTTTATGAGCGGGCGGGCTATGTTCACGCGCTGTGCGGCAAAGAGGGTTCCGTGACCATTATCGGCGCGGTATCCCCGCAAGGCGGCGATTTTTCCGAACCCGTTACGCAAAATACCAAGCGGTTTGTACGCGCGTTCCTCGCGCTGGACAGGCAACTCGCCTACGCGCGTCACTATCCCGCGATCAATTGGCTGTCCTCTTACAGCGAATACGCGGACGAACTCGGCGGTTGGTATGAGGAAAATGTTGACGTTCGGTTTATGGGCTATCGGCGGCGCGTGATTCGCATTTTGCAGGAGGAAGCGGGACTGAACGAAATCGTAAAACTCATCGGGAGCGACGTTTTGCCCGACGACCAAAAGTTGGTGCTTGAAATCGCGAAAACCATACGCACCGGATTTTTACAGCAGAACGCCTACCACGCGGACGATACCTACGTTCCGATTAAAAAGCAGTTTTTAATGATGGAAATCATTTTGTACCTCAACGACAAACTAAAAGAGATTACCGCCAAAAGCATACCCATTTCACAGGTGATGAAAACAGGGATTTTTGAGGAAATCGTCGCGTTAAAATACAACGTCGGCAATGAGGAGTTCGCGAAATTTGACGGCTACAAGGCGAAAATCGACGGCGTATGCCGTGATATTATTGCCGGGAACGAGGTGGTAAGACGATGAACATAGAATATCTCGGCCTGCGGTCTGTCAGCGGGTCGCTGGTGGTGATCGAGGGGGTAAAGGACGCGTTTTTTGAGGAAATCGTCGAGATTAAAACCGACGGCGGCGATACCAGAATCGGCAGGATTATTGAACTTGCCGAGGATTACGCGGTGGTGCAGGTCTATGAGGGAACCGGGGGGATTTCACTTTCCAACACCGTGACGCGCTTGACCGGGCGGCCGATGGAACTTGCCGTTTCCAAAGAGATTTTAGGGCGTGTGTTTGACGGCGCGGGCAGGCCGATTGACGGTTTGGGGAGGATTTTCGCCGAACAGCGTTTGGACGTGAACGGCAAGCCGATGAATCCTGTTTCGCGGGAATATCCGAGGAATTATATCCGCACGGGGATTTCCTCGATTGACGGACTGACCACGCTGATTCGCGGGCAGAAACTCCCGATTTTTTCCGGCAACGGACTTCCCCATGACGAACTCGCGCTGCAAATCGCCACGCAAGCGAAAATCGAGGGCGCGGACAGCGGCAGTTTTGCCATTGTATTTTGCGCGATGGGCGTTTCCAACGACGTTGCGGATTATTTTAGGAGGAATTTTGAGGAAAACGGCGTATTAGAGCGGGTTGTAATGTTTTTGAACCTCTCCAATGACCCGGTGGGGGAGCGGATTATCGCGCCGCGCTGCGCGTTGACCGCCGCGGAATATCTGGCGTTCGAGCGCGGTATGCACATTCTTGTCATTTTGACCGATATGACGTCGTATTCCGAAGCGTTGCGTGAGATTTCGTCGTCGCAAAACGAGATTCCGTCGCGTAAGGGCTACCCGGGCTATTTGTATTCCGAACTCGCGTCCATGTATGAACGGGCGGGAATGTTGCGCGGCCGCGCCGGTTCCATTACACAAATCCCGATTCTTTCCATGCCGAACGACGACGTCACACACCCGATTCCCGACCTGACCGGCTACATCACGGAGGGGCAAATCGTGCTGGAGCGCGGGCTGTATCAAACGGGCGTTTATCCCCCCGTCAGTATACTTCCGTCGCTGTCGCGCCTGATGAAAGACGGCATTGGCGAGGGCTTTACGCGCAAGGACCACCCCGACGTCGCGAACCAACTTTTTGCCGCCTATTCCAACGTGCGGGAAGTGCGTTCGTTGGCTTCCGTAATCGGCGAGGAGGAGTTGAGCGGTACCGATAAAAAATACTTGGCGTTCGGCAGAGCGTTCGAGCGGGAGTTCGTATCCCAAGGCAAGGACGAAAACCGCGATATGACGCAAACGCTTGATTTGGGCTGGCGGCTGCTGCGTATGTTGCCGCGCGAGGAACTGTCGCGCATAGATACGCGGATTTTAGACGAATATTATCCCGCCGGGGGTGACGCGTAGTGGATATTACACTGTTCCCGACCAAGGGGAATCTGATTTTGGCAAAAAATTCCCTGCGCCTTTCGCGGCAGGGCTATACCCTGTTGGACAAAAAACGCAACGTGCTGATTCGTGAAATGATGGAGATGATTGAAAAGGCAAAGGGGATTCAATCGCAGATCGATGAAACATTTTCCGAGGCGTACCGTGCGCTTCGGGCGGCAAACGTCATGTTCGGCATTAACAACGTGGGGCGCATCAGTTACGCCGCGCCCGTCGAGGACGGCATTAAAATCCGCTTCCGCAGTGTTATGGGGGTGGAAATCCCCCTGGTGGACGACGAAACGGACGAGGCGGGTGTGTACGCCTACGGCTTTTACCGCACCGGCGCGGCGTTGGACGAGGCGTACAAAAAATTCGAGCGGGTGAAGCACCTTTCGCTGTCGCTCGCGGAGGTGGAAAATTCCGTCTACCGCTTGGCGGCGAACGTCAAAAAGACGCAGAAGCGGGCAAACGCTTTGAAAAATATCATGATTCCCCGGTACGAGCGGATTACGGACACGATACAAAACGCGCTGGAGGAAAAGGAGCGCGAGGAGTTTACGCGGCTAAAGGTGATTAAAAGCATGAAGTAGGCGGCGCGGGGCGTGTGCCGCGAAATCTGCGGGTTACAAATGAGGTGTGTTGAGTTGACCAAGGACCTGTCAGGCGATCTATCCAAACGCGCGAAGCACTTCGGCAAACTGTGCGGGGTATACTGCAACGTTTTTGACGTGGACGGCAAAGAGATTCAAGGCGTTTCTTTTTGCGGGGAATGTGATTCCTGCGATTACGTCACTACCCATAAGTACGGCTGTTTCGAGGCGCAGCGGTGGGGCGGCAAGTATATTTATTATTGCCCCGCCGGGTTTATCTTTATCGCGGTGGTGCTGTGCGGCGACGTTGGCGGCATCGAGGCGGGAATCCTCACCGGGCCGATTCTCATGGGCAATCCGGAGGACTTCCCGAGGGAACACCGCTTTGACGGCTACGACTTGCCGAACGTGGAAACGCCCCGGGTGAACGATATGTCGGAGGTTTTGGCGGCAATGTTTTGCGGCTTGGCGTCGGGCAGGCAGGAGTATGACAACCTGCTGAACGATATTTATAAGGCGCGGGATCGTTTTGACGAGGACGCGCGTTATCCGCTGGATTTGGAAAAGCAATTGCAAAACGCCATAAAGGACGGCGACGCGCGGCTGGCAAAGGCTTTGCTGAACAGGTTGCTCGGGCTGATGTTTTTCAGTTCCAACGGCGATTTCAAAACCATTAAGGCGCGGGCGTTGGAGTTGATTGTGCTTCTTTCGCGTTCCGCAATCGACGGCGGCGCGGATTTAGACCA